>NZ_FPBW01000010.1:0-212827 GCF_900116795.1 Methylobacterium sp. UNCCL125
CGCGCACCAGGGTGAGCACGTCGTTGGGCCGCAGGTAGATGTTCTCCTTGGGGTTCGACACCACCGTGGTCAGCGGCACGGTCGCGGTCACCGGGCCGCGCGAGAGCCGCACGAAGGTCTCGTTGACCGGCGCGCGGTTGCCGCCGGCGGCGGCGATGACGTCGAGGATGCGGTCGCCGTGGCCCGAGAGCGGCAGGCGGGCGCCGGCGGCGCCCTCGCCGGTGACGGTCACCGCCTGGCTGATCGGCCGGGTGACCGAGACCAGCACCTGCGGCTGGATGGCCTTGCCGGCGAGCTCGTTCTCGATGAGCGCCTGGACGTCCTGGGTGCGGCGGCCGGCGACCTTGATGCGGCCGGCATAGGGCACCGAGATAGCGCCGTCGCGCCCGACGGGCTGCTCGGGGATGAGGGCGGACTTGGAGCCCGCCGAGAAGCGGTCGGCCACCAGCGGCCCGGAGAACAGGCCGCCCGACCCGGCTTCCCAGATCGAGACCGAGACCATGTCGCCGACGCCGATCACCGGCTCCGAGGAGGGACGGTGGTCGCCGAAGGAGGCGAGCAGGCTGTCCAGCGGCCGGCCGCGCAGGGCTTCGACCACCGAGGGCGTGACGTCGATGATCTCGTAGCGGGCGATCAGGCCGCCGTCGGCGGTGGCCACCTCCGCCCCCGCCTGGATCGCGCCCGCCGTCGGACCCGCCGCAGGCAGGTAGGTGCAACCCCCTGCAGATCCCGCCGCCAGAGCGGCCATCAGGGCGGTGCGCGCCGTCTTACGCAGCATCACAGAGACTTCTCCTCGCCGACCCCGCGCCATCGCTGGCCCGGGCCGGGACATCCAGTTTGACCGCCAAACGCTGCGATCGCTTTAACGGCCGCGCCGAACCGGCGGCCGCCTCGCGGACGGTCGCGCTATCCGTGGGCAATGCGTCACCAGCGTGGCACAGCCACGCTTATGGCGCGCAAGCTTAACCTTATCATGTCCCGGCAGCCATGTCCGCCGGTGCGCTCGCGAGAATCCCCCGCAGCGCCCGCCCGAGCTCGTCAGCGGCGATGTCGATCTGAGCCGGAGCGCCCTGCGGTTGGCCGAAGCGGAACAGGGCGTAGTCGGTGGTCCGGCCTCCAAAGCCCGGCTTGCAACTCGGCAGCGACGGTGCGTGGTCACCAAACACGCAGAGCGTGATGGTCTGGTGGCGCTCGCGGGCGATGACGTCGAGGCCCGCCACGATGTCCTCCACCATCTGTCCGGTATTGGCGACGTGGTGGAGATACTGGGCCTGCGGGTCGTCGATGCCCGGCAGCCGCCCCGGCTTCCAGGGGCCGTGGTTCTCCATGGTCACGCAGAACAGGAACAGCGGCGTCTGCCGGGCCCGGACCTCCGCGAGGAGGCGGTCGCCGAGGGCGATGTCTCCGACATAGGGGCCGACTCGCGGCGTGTCCGTGAAGGCTTCGCCCATCACGAGGTCGGCGAAGCCGAAGGCCTCCATCACCCGTGCCCGGCGGAAGAAGTCCCTGTGGAACGGGTGCAGGAACAACGTGCCGTAGCCCCGTCCGCGGGCGAGCCTGGCGAGGCTCGTCGGCTCGTCCCCGCTCCGGGACGTGTAGGGGTCGTACCGGCCGAAGCCGAGGCTGTCGGAGGGCCGGCCGGTGAGCACCGCGTGCTCGCTGCGCATCGTGTAGGCACCGTGCGCCGGGACCCGAAGGCGCCCGTACTGGGCGGCCCGGGTGCGGAACAGGTCCATCACCGGCAGCTTCGTGCCGCCCAGCCGCTCCGGATCGACGAAGGATTCCAGCTGGATCACCACCACGACGTCGTCGCCCGGCCCGTGCGGCAGCGCCGGCGCCTCGGGCACGGGCTCACCGCCCGCCATCGCCCGGGCGGTGTAGCCCAGAAGGCTCGCCGGCAGGCCGACCCGGGTCACGTCCGACTCCAGGTCGGGCTGGGGGAACCACCGGGCGATCAGCCCTGCGAGCGGCGGGCGCGGCGCGGCCTTGACCAGCAGCCAGAGCGCGAGCGGCAGGCCGAGCAGGGCCAGGACGCGCGGCAGCGTGGCGGCGGGCAGCACGCTCGGCTCGGTCCGGTACCAGAACACGGTCACCGCCAGGGTGAGCAGGACCGGACCCGCGATGCGCGGATCCCACAGGGGCGGGATGTAGTAGAGCTGCGGATGCCGCGGCACCTGGGGCAGCAGGGCGAAATCGCTGAACAGCAGCGGCTCGCCGATCACCGAGCGCTTGGCGCGGCTGACGACGATGAGGATCGCCACCGTGATCACGCAGGTCAGCCCGGCGAGCCAGGGGCGCCAGGAGAATGCGAACCAGAACAGCAGGATCAGCAGGTAGCCGAGCAGCCGCAGGCCGAGATCCCGCGGCGCGAGGCTCGCCCGGCTGAGCGAGTCGCCCGCCAAAACCTCCAGGGCGAGGCAGACGGCGAGCGCGAGACCGGTGGCGATGAGGAACGTCGTCAAGACTCGGACACTCGGCGTGGGGCGGGCCTGCTCTCCACCGGAATCCGGTCCGGCGGGAAACAGCGCGCGGGAGCAAGGAGTTGCGAGCCGTTCCTGATCCGGAATGATCGGGACCGGCCCCGGGGCGGGCTGCTGAGGTCTGACTCTAGCAGCGCGCGCTATCGCTTTGGTGTCACATCAGAGTCTCGTGAAACCGGATTCCGCGCGACGGCCCCGGTCTAGCGCGGGCCGCCTCCGGCCTCGCGGCCGACGCCGCGCCGGAGGCGCAGGGCCCGGACCACGGGATTGAGGAGGCCGTAGCGCGCGCGCATCACCAAATGGGCCGTCCGGCCGAGGGAGAGGGCGTTGCGCGGCGCCGCCGCCCGGGCCGCGCTCAAGCGGTCGAGGAGCTGCTCCGGGCTGCACGGCTTCATCGCCACGGGGTCGAGGTAGCGCGAATAGAGGATCATGGCGCCCGCCACCAACTCGTCGAGGCTCAGCTGGCGTCCGCGATCGGCGCCCGGCGCGAGATCCTCCGACAGGCCCCAGCCCGAGTAGAACGGCCGGCCGTGCGTCGCCACGCTGAGTCCGCGGATCAGGGCCTCGAATCCGGCCAATGACGTCATGGTCTCGACGTGATGCACCCGGTCGAGGAGGTCGACGATGCTGATGCCCGCGACGATCCGGTCGGCCAGGGTCAGGGCCTCCGCTTCCGGGATGATGCCGGGACGGAACCCGGCCTCCACGTCGGGATGCGGCTTGTAGAGCAAGAACGCGTCCGGATTCCGCCGCCGCGCCGCCTCCAGCAAGGCCCGGTTCGAGCGGACCAGCGGCGAACCGTGACGCACCGAGGCGTCGTCTTCCACCTGCCCCGGCACCAGCACGATCCGCCGTCCGACGGGCCAGTCGAGGGCCGCGGCGTCGAGGCCGACATTGTACTTGCTGAGCCGGCGCGCCACGACCTCCTCGCGCAGGCGCCGCGCCCGGGCGACGAGGTCCGGGGTGAAGTCGGCCTCGGCCAGCAGGCGCTGCAGGCGGCTCTCCCGGCGCGGGTCGTAGTAGATGCCGAGGTCGTCCACCACCACGGAGGCGCCGGGCTGAAGGCTGGCGCCGAGGCCCACCGAGCGCAGGAACCCGTCCTCCACCCGGGCGAGGGGCAGGCCGGCCCGCGCGCAGGCCTCCTCGAGCTGGCCCGGGGCCCGCGTCGCCCAGGCGAGGAGGCGGCCGTCATGGCGCCGCCCCGCCGCGATCGCGGCCTCGGTGGTCATGGTGTGGATCGGCCGGCCGGCGGGCCCGGCGCCGAGGACGTCCAAGGCGGGCCGCTTCCAGCGGGACATCCCGACATAGACCACCCGCCGGTCGTTCTCGGCGAAGCGCGCGGCGAGCCATGCCACCCGCTCGGCGCAAGTCGCGCGGTCGATCGGCAGCCGGGTCCAGGGGTCGAAGTAGTGGACGCCCCCCTCCCCGCCGACC
The DNA here is from genome assembly GCF_900116795.1 of Methylobacterium sp. UNCCL125. Taxonomy (NCBI): domain Bacteria; kingdom Pseudomonadati; phylum Pseudomonadota; class Alphaproteobacteria; order Hyphomicrobiales; family Methylobacteriaceae; genus Methylobacterium; species Methylobacterium sp. UNCCL125. Next base: position 3,915 of record NZ_FPBW01000010.1, read on the forward strand.
GGCGCCCCGTCGAGGCTGATCCGCAGGGATGCGAAGCCGGTCTCCGGCGAGTCGTACGGGCTCAGGAGCGGCCCGGGGGCGACCACGAGGCGGCGCCGGCCCGTCAGCGCCAGAATCCGCGCGGCCAAGCTTCCCGCGCCCCAGACCGCGCCGATCGCGCCCGGACGCGCCGCCCCGAAGGCGAGGCCCGTCGCGGCCTCGATTTCCGCCCGCAGGCGGCGGATCGTGCGGCCGGTCGCATAGAGCGACGAGGTCGGGTCAGGGGGCATGGTCGGTGCGTCCGGCTCCGGTCGGGTGAGGTGCTGGGCCCGCCTGTAGCGCATTTTCGTCGGCCTGGGATGTGGTGCAAGGCGGGGACAACCTGAGCGCGCGTCGCCGTCGCCACGTCCTGGAAAGGATTTGGACATATCGTCGCCGCGATTGCCCGCCTAATCCGAAGGCTGAGCCGCAGGCGTGCGACCGTTGCAGACGGGCCACGCAGGCGCGGAAATGCCATGCCGCGGCATGGCTTCGGATTGCGGGCCCGCCGGGCGCCGTGCCACCTCAAGAGTCTCTCGTCGGTTCGGTTCATCCGGCCCTGGGTCAAGGACAGAAGCGCCGCGGAATGCAACAGCCCGCCCTCGACGTCCCTCGCGACCGCCCCGCGACCTTCCTCTTCCTGCAGGGCATCGCGACGCCGTTCTTCTCCGACCTCGGAAAGGCGCTGCGCGCACGGGGACACACTGTCCGGCGCATCAATCTCTGCCCCGGCGACTGGCTGTTCTGGAGCGGCGACGCCGACAATTACCGGGGTCGCCGCGAGGCCTGGGGCGAGTATCTCGAGGCCTATCTCGACCGCGAAACCGTGACCGACATCGTTCTGTTCGGCGATTGCCGGCCGTTCCACAAGGCCGCCCGCATGATCGCCGAGTATCGCGGCCTGCGGGTGCATGTGTTCGAGGAAGGCTATATCCGGCCGAACTGGATCACCTGCGAACTCGGCGGCGTGAACGGCTTCTCGTCCCTCCCCCGGACGGCCGCCGAGATCCGGGCTCTGGCGCGGCGCCTGCCGCAGCCCGGCCGGGCGATGCCCTCGACCGGCGACATGGCCCGCCGCAGCGTCTGGGACGTCGGTTACAACCTCGCCAACGTCCTGTTCCCCTACCTCTTCCCGCATTTCCGCAGCCATCGGCCGACCCATATCGCCGCCGAGTATGCCGGCTGGGTCAAGAAGTTCGCCCGCCGCGCCCATACCCGCCGCGAGGCGGCGCGCTGCGACGAGATTTACCGCGCGGTCGGCTGCGACTACTTCCTGCTGCCGCTCCAGCTCGACAGCGACTACCAGATCCGGGTCCACTCGCCGTTCCTCGGCGTCGAGGGCTTCATGGACCGGGTGATCAAGTCTTTCGCGGACGGCTCCTCGGCGCCGACCCGGCTCCTGGTGAAGCTGCACCCGCTCGACAGCGGCCTGATCAACTGGCGCAAGTTCGCCCGCGCTTCGGCCCGCCGCCACGGCGTCAGCGATCGGCTGGACTTCATCGACGGCGGCGACCTCCCGGCCCTGATCAAGAGCGCCCGCGGCGTGGTCATCGTCAATTCGACGGTGGGGATGCTGTCCCTAGAGATGGGCTGTCCGACCCACGCGGTCGGCACCGCGATCTACAACATGGCCGGCCTGACCCATCAGGGCGATCTCGACAGCTTTTGGAAGAGCCCGACGCCGCCGGAAATGGACCTGATGGCGGATTTCCGCCGCGTCGTCCTGCACCGGACCCAGGTCAATGGCGGCTTCTTTTCCAAGGAAGCGATCGACCGGGCCGTGGCCGGCTCGGTTCCGCGGATGGAATCGGCCCTGCCCGATTCGATGCTGGCGGCGGCGCGGGCGGTCGTCGAGGCGGCCGAGCGGGACGGCGAACTCGCGCCGGTCTACTGACCGGCCGGCCGCCGACCCGTCGTCATTCGGCGGCCTTTGATGCGGCTTTCGCCGCCGGTGAGTCTTTCGCGACCTTGATCTTTCCATGCGCGGCGGCGTAACCCGCCCCATGCCCCGCATTCTGATCACCGGCGCGTCGAGCGGCATCGGCGCCGCGCTGGCGCGCCACTACGCGCAACCCGGCGTGAGCCTCGTCCTCGTCGGACGCAACGCCGAACGCCTGGAGGCGGTCGCCCGCGACTGCCGTGCCAGCGGCGCCACCGCCGAGACCGCCCGCCTCGACACCCGCGACCGGGCCGCCACGGTGGCGCTCGTGCGGCAGTCGGACACGGAGGCGCCCCTCGACCTCGTCATCGCCAATGCGGCGGTGAACGGCGGCAATCAAGAGGGGCAGGTGGAGGCCGAGGACGTCGCCTTCGAGACCGCGGACATCAACTACACCGGCTCGCTCAACGTGATGCTGCCCGCTTTGACGCGGATGCTGGAGCGCGGGCGCGGTCAGATCGTGCTGCTGTCGTCGCTGGCGGCCTACGCGCCGCTTCAGGACGCGCCGGCCTATAGCGGCGCCAAGGCGGCGCTCGTCGCCCACGGCCTCGCCCTGCGCCAGAAGGTCGCGCCCCGGGGCGTGAAGGTCAACGTCGTCACGCCCGGCTACGTGAAGACGCCGATGGGCGGCGAGTTGAAGGGCTGGCGCCCCCTCGAGATCAGTGCCGAGGCGGCCGCCGTGCGCATCGCCAAGGGCATCGCGGCCAACCGCGACGTGATCGCCTTCCCCTTCATCCTCACGGCGCTCGCCCGCACCGTGCTGCTCCTGCCGGAGAACGTCCGCAAGGCCGGCCTCTACGCCTTCCGATTCCAGCGCCGGAAGCGGCGCTGATGGCGCGGCCCCGGATCGCGCTGTTCGTCCTGGAGGCGCTGCCGAACGCCCGCGTGGTGCGCCGGCTGGTCGCCGATTACCGGGCCGACATCGCGTTCGTGGGCCTCTCCAATGCCGAGCGGCCCTCGAGCGGCGGCCTCACGGGCCAGATCCGGCGACACCTCGCGCGCTCGGGCACTGGGATCCTGCCGTATCTGGCGGTCAATTTCGGCCTGCCGGACCTGCTGCGCCCTCTGGCGCCCCTGACCCAGGCGGCGTCCGGAAGCGGCGACGCGCCGGAGGCGACACCGCTCAAGACCCTGTGCCGCCGCATGGACATCCCGACCGTGACGGTCGACGACGTCAACGGTCCCGAGGTCGCGCGGACCCTGCGGGACACGGCGCCGGACCTGATCCTCACCTACCATTTCGACCAGATCCTTAAGCCCGAGACGATCGGGCTGGCGCGGCTCGGCGGCATCAACGGACATCCCGGCCTGCTGCCGCGCCACCGCGGTCCGGTGCCGACGATCCACGCCCTCGCCGAGGGCCCCGGCAGCTTCGGCATGACCCTGCACCGGCTGGCGGCCGCGATCGATACCGGGGCGATCCTCGCCCAGGAAGCCGTGCCGCTGCCTGCCGGCACCACCGCCACCCGGGCCGCCGTGGCGCTGCATGCCCACGGGCGCGGAATGCTGGACGGGCTGCTCGACACGATCGACCGGACCGGTAGCCTGCCCGAGGGGCGGACCGAGCCGGTGCTGCCCTACTGCCCATTCCCGGACCGCGCGATGCTGGCCTCCCTGCGCCGCCGCGGGCTGCGTCTGACGGATGGGCAGGATCTCCGCGAGGCGCTGAGCCTCTCCGCCCGGGCGTCTTAACCGCGGGTTAAGGCTGTTCGGCAAGGTTTCGGTCAGATCCTCGCCGTCGACAGGGCCCGCGCATGCCGGATTCCAGCGCCCTCCACTCGGCCTCCAGCGCGCTGGCCGCCGGCCGGCAGGTGCAGAGCGGGCGGATCCGCGCGATCTCCGAGAACCTCGCCAACGCCGATTCGGTCCCGACCACCCCCGGCGGCGCCCCCTATGCGCGCAAGATCGCGGTGTTCGCCCCCGTGGTCGCCGACGCCCCCGGAGACCCGGTCGGCCGGATCGTCCGCGACACCACCGGCTTCCGTAGCCGCTACGACCCGACCAATCCCGGTGCCGACCTCCAGGGCTATGTCCGCCTGCCGAACGTGAACATCGCGGTGGAATCGGCCGACCTGCAGCGGGTGATCCGGAACTACGAGCTCAGCCTCAACGCCTCGTCGTCGATCAAAACGCTCACGCAGGCCACGATCAACCTGATCGGCTGAACCCGGCGTGCCGCCGGCCGTAGCCGGCGTAGATCGCGAGGCCGATCGCAAGCCAGATCGCGAGGCGGATCCAGGTGTCGGCCGGAAGGGCGGCCATCAGCGTCACGCAGGACAGGATCCCGAGCCCCGCCGTGAGCGTCACCGCCGGCACGCGGAACGGACGCGCCCGGTCCGGGGCGGTGCGGCGCAGGATCAGCACCGTGGCGCAGACGAGGCAGAAGGCCAGGAGCGTGCCGATGCTGACGATCTCGCCGAGCACGTCGATGGGCACGAGCCCCGCGACACCAGCGGTGAACACGCCGATGACGAGCTGGCTCGCCACGGGCACCCGCGTGACCGGATGGACCCGGCAGAAGATCTCCGGGAGGAGTCCGTCCCGGGCGATGGCGAAGAAGATCCGGCTCTGTCCGTAGAGGGCGGTCAGCGCCGAGGTCGTCAGGCCGATCAGGGCGCCGACCTTGATCACGGTCGAGAACCCCGACAGGCCGATCACGTCCACCGCCTTGGCCACCGGGTCGGCAACGTTCAGATCGCGATAGGGCACGAGGCCGGTGAGGACGGCCGCCATGGCCACGTACAGGATCGTGGTGATCAGGAGCGATCCGATCAGGCCGACCGGCGCGTCGCGCTGCGGCGCCCGGCACTCGCCCGCGGCCGTCGCCACGGTCTCGAAGCCCACGAAGGCGAAGAACACCACCGCGGCGCCGCGGAACACGCCGCTCCAGCCATAGGCGCCGAAGGCGCCGGTATTCTCGGGCACGAAGGGGTGCCAGAGTTCGGGCCGGAGATGGGCCGCGCCGACGCCCACGAAGGCCAGGATGATCGCGACCTTGCAGGCGACCAGCAGCCCGTTGACCAGGGAAGCTTGCTTCGTCGCGCGCATCAGGAGCGCGCTGAGCAGCAGCACGATGCCGACGGCCGGCAGGTTGACGAGCCCGCCATCGCCGGGCGCCCTGGCCAAAGCCGGCGGCAGATGCAGACCGAACTCCGCCGCGAGCGATTGCGCGTAGCCGGACCAGCCGACCGCCACGGTCGCCGCCGCCACGGCGAATTCGAGGACGAGGTCCCAGCCGATGATCCAGGCGGGGAGGCGGCCGAGGCTGGCGCGGGTATAGGTGTAGGTGGATCCCGCCTCCGGGATCATGGCGGCCAATTCGGCGTAGCACAGGCCGACCAAGCCGCAGGCGATGCCGCCGATCACGAAGGAGAGGCTGAGCGCGGGACCCGCATACTGCGCCGCCGCCGTTCCGGTCAGCACGAAGATGCCGGCGCCGATCGTGGCGCCGAGGCCGATGGCGACGAGGCCCGGAGCGGTGAGGCTCCGGGCGAGCTCACGCCCCTCCCCGGCATCCGCACGCTCATTCTTGGTCATCGCGGGATCCGCCATCGCGTCCCTTCTCCCTCGCCCGGATGGTCATCTGGCACAGTCCATGCCGGGATGCCGGCCTCCCCGGAGGCGTGACCAAATCCGGTCCGGTCCAAGTCCTGTCGTTGGCGGACCAGCCTATCGCGGCACCACGCCCGCGGACCCGTCGGGCGCTCCCGGATCGCGGGCGGCAGACGGGGCGGACGCTGCGGCGTCGATCATCCGGGTGTCGGTCCGGAATGCCCGGGCCACGAGGCCGCAGAAGCGGATGAAGGCGCGGCCCTGGGGGGTGATGACGTAGCCGTCGGCCGTCTGCGCGACGTTGCCCGAGGCCTGCTGCTCGGACAGGCGCCGCTCCATCTGCCGGAAGGCGCCGAGATAGACCGTCTCGAACACCGTCCGCGCCCGCTCCGGGGTGAAGCGCTCCTCGGGATGGGCTGCCATCTGGCCGAGCAGGAACACGCTGATCGAGCGGTCGACCGTCACCGGCAGGATCACGAAGGCGCTCAGGTTGAGGGCCAGCGACAGGACGCAGGCGCCGAGGGCGTCCCGGCGGCGCAGCCCCCAGGCCCGGCCGAGGCCGGCCAGCGCCGCCGTCGCCGCCAGGGTCAGCAGGAAGGCCACGCCCAGCAGGATCAGGCCGCGGTAGAACAGGATGGTCACGCCGGACCAGAGATCCGTCTGGAACAGCAGCACGAAGCAGCCGAGGCCGAGGGCGACGGCGCCGGCCTGAAGCAGCGCCTGGGCGCAGAGCCAGCGCACGACCTGTCCGGCGCGCCGGCCTGCGGGGGGGCTGGAGCCGGCGTCAGTCATGAAGATCCTCGACCCGCAGGATCCGGACGAGTGGATCGGCATAGACCGCTTGGTGCCGCCAGACCCAGGAATCCGGGCTGCTCCAGGGGGCATCCTGCGCGGTGACGACCAGGGCGCCGATCCCGGCCGTTTCGGCCCGGCTGCGCACCTCGCGACCGTCCAGGCGGTCGCGGAAGATCGGCGCGACATCGGCGAGCCGGGACGCCACGGCCTCGGGCGGGGCGCCGAACAGCCGCGCCTCTGCGTCGGCCACTCCCGTCGGCTGGAGCCCGTAGAGGCCGAAATCGAACACCCGCCGCGGCACGGGCGATTGCTGCAGCACCAGATCCCGGGGCAGGTGCAGGCCGGCCCAGGCATAGGCCGCACGCAGCGCCCGGTCGATGTCGGGACGGCCGGCCAAGCGGGCGAAGGCGGGCCGGTCGGAGGCGGAATAGGCGCGCATCCCGACGAAGCCGTAGAGGGTCGTCGCGTATCCGAGGATCAACAGCGTGGCGAGCAGGCCGGGGAACCGGAGTCGCCGCGCCTCGACCAGGCGGCTCAGGGCCACGACGGTCCAGACGAGGGCCGCGACCTGCGCCAGCAGGACCACGCGGGCGCCGAGGTCGTTGTTGAGGATCGCCGAGCGGAGGAAGCCGCCGAGGAGCAGGCTGGCCGCTGCGCAGAGGGTGAGCAACCGTCCCGCCTCCCGCGCATGCGCTTCACGGCGCGGGACGAGCCGCCAGAACAGCAGCGTCCCGGCGGCGAAGACGCCCAGCGCCACGTAGTAGTTCAGCGGCAGCAGGACGATCCGGAGCGCGCTCAGGGCGGGCTCGTCGACGAGTCCGTCGAGGGGCCCGAATCGCCGGATCGCGAGTCGGATCGGCGAGCCACCATCGGTCCGGTTGGCCAGGATGCTCAGCAGGCAGGGTGCGGCCAGCGCGGCGCTGAGCAGGCCGGCGACCGCCAGCCGGGCCGCGGCGCGCCCGCGGCGCTCCAGGCCCAGCAGCACCAGCCAGATCCCCGCGGCGGTCGCCGTGCCGAGACAGACCCAGACCGACAGGCCCGCGCAGGCCGCGAAGGCCAGGCCCGCGACACCGATCGCCACGGCTTCCGTATGCCGACTCGGCTGCGTGCGGTCGGCCACCTCGGCCAGCGCCAGGAGGCCGAGCCATCCGGCCAGGGCGCCGGCCACGTGGTGCGGCACCCAGACCAGGGAGGCGGGCCAGTTGAGGACCTGCTCGTTCACCCATTCCGGAACCGGTAGCCAGGTCCCGGACGCGGCCCGATCGGCGAGGACCAGCAGGATGTCGAGGCCGCCCGCCGGCAGCAACAACAGCACCGCGCGGCGGACGAGCCGGGGCGCGGCGTCTCCCAGGAGGCCGGTCGCGGCCAGGAGCCGGTCCAGCAGGCCGAGGAGCGCGAGACCGGTCCAGAAGGCCAGCCCCGCGAAGGCGGTGCGCCCGTCGACGAGGCGCCCTCCGACCCCGTCGACCAGCGCGGTCAGCGTATAGAACTCATAGTAGTAGCCCGCCCGATCGGGCCGGGCGAAGAAGGGATCCACGGGCGGAAGCCCATGCGCGACGATCGCCCGTGTGAGGGCCGCGTGCTTGACGAGGTCGATGACCGTCACGGGCTGATAGAGGGCGGTGCCGGTGTCGATGTCGATCAGCGCATAGGCCACGACGCCGAGCCAGAGTGCGGCGAGCGCCAGGACCGCCCGGTTGAGGGACGTCCGCAGGCTTCGCAGGGCCGGAAGCAGCGCGGCGAGTCCCAACACGCCATTCGCCAGTGCCGCAGCCGGGACGCCCGCTGCCTGGATCACCAGGCTGTCGAGGGCGGGCAGGAGCCCGATCCCGAGGAGCGCCCCGCACAGCAGGCGGTCGCCGGCCGCGAGCGCACGGAAGCCGAGGATGCCGGTCAGCCTGCCCAGGGCGTAGCCCGGCAGGAGGACGAGGGGGATGCCGAGCAGCGTCGCCACCACGACGCCGCACGCATCCGAGAGGGTGCCGTTCATCGCCGGGCCGCGTTTCGTGCTCCGGCTCGGCTACCATGCACGCGTTAACCGTTCCCTTGGAAAATCCGGGGCCCCTTGGTGCGGCGGCTTCGCGCCCTGTCCTTGCGCAGGATCGGGGCCGTTTCCACGAGCGTTCCGCCTGTCGGGGCCAGGGCCGCGGGGGCGTCGCGAGCCCGATGCCCGTTCCCGGACGGGTGCTGCGCCAGGGGGCCGCGGCTTGGCACGACCCGGCCCGGCCCGGCGGAGCCGGCACGCGGGTCGCCGCGAGAACCGTTCAGTCGCGACCGCTTCGCCCAGGGCTGGCATAATTGGCGATTTCGTGTATGGATCGCGCGGCCTCGACCCGGGTTACCGGGCGGGGCTTGAGCCGCTTGGCGCTGTGACCGTGCTGGACGACATCCCGGCACCGGCCGAACGCCGAGCCCGCGCGCGCCCGAACGGGGCGCCGCATCCGACCAGCACAACCCGAAAGGCATGCGATGTCGATCACGGCAGAGCGCAAGACCGCGCTCATCAAGGAACACCGCAAGGACGCCAAGGACACCGGGTCCCCCGAGGTCCAGGTGGCGATCCTCACCGAGCGGATCACCAACCTGACCGGCCACTTCAAGACCCACGGCAAGGACAACCATTCCCGCCGCGGCCTCCTGAAGCTGGTCTCGCAGCGCCGCTCGCTGCTCGACTACGTCAAGCGCAAGGACGAGGCCCGCTACCGCGCCCTCATCGAGCGTCTCGGCATCCGCCGCTAAGGCGCGTTTCGCGCGGTTCCGGGCCCGGCCCGGGGCCGCGTTTCACCATCGCGGGCTGCCGGAATGGGTCCGGCCTCCCGACAAACGGGCCGCTTCGAGGCGCCGGCATCGGGGCAGGATCGCACGACACTTCAGCGGGAAGTGTCGCGCCGTCTTGCCCCCGGGCGGCGCCGGGCCAGGCCCGTCGCAGGCAAGGAAGAGATCAAGAATGTTCGACGTTCAACGCGAAGAGCTGATGTGGGGCGACCGCAAGCTCGTCCTCGAGACCGGCAAGGTCGCCCGTCAGGCCGACGGCGCCGTGGTCGCCACCTACGGCGAGACCTCGGTGCTCGCCACCGTGGTCGCCACGAAGGAGCCCAAGCCCGGCATCGACTTCATGCCGCTCACCGTGAACTACCAGGAGCGGGCCTACGCGGCCGGCCGCATCCCCGGCGGCTACTTCAAGCGCGAGGGCCGTCCCTCCGAGAAGGAGACCCTGGTCTCCCGCCTGATCGACCGCCCGATCCGTCCGCTCTTCGTCGAGGGCTGGCGCAACGACACGCAGGTCGTCGTCACCGTCCTGACCCACGACCTCGAGAACGATCCCGACATCGTCGCCATGGTGGCGGCTTCCGCGGCCCTGACCCTGTCGGGCGTCCCGTTCATGGGCCCGATCGGCGGCGCCCGCGTCGGCTACATCAACGGCGGCTACCGGCTGAACCCGCTGGTCACCGAGACCAAGGAGGAATCCAGCCTCGATCTCGTCGTCGCCGGCACGCAGGACGCGGTGCTGATGGTCGAGTCGGAGGCTAAGGAGCTCTCCGAGGACGTGATGCTCGGCGCCGTGATGTTCGGCCACAAGCATTTCCAGCCGGTGATCGAGGCGATCATCCGCCTGGCCGAGAAGGCCGCCAAGGAGCCGCGCGACTTCAAAGCCCCCGAGAACGCCGACGTCGAGAAGGCGGTCCTGGAGATCTGCGAAACGGAGCTGCGCGCCGCCTACACCAAGACCGTCAAGCAGGAGCGCTACGCCGCCGTCGACGCCGTGAAGGCGAAGGTGATGGCCGCCCTCTGCCCCGAGGGTGCCGAGAAGTTCCCGGCCGAGAAGGTCAAGGCCGCCTTCAAGGAAGCCCAGTCGAAGGTCGTGCGCTGGAACGTGCTCGACACCGGCTCGCGCATAGACGGCCGTGACCTGAAGACGGTCCGCCCGATCGTCTCCGAAGTCGGCGTCCTGCCCCGCGCCCACGGCTCGTCGCTGTTCACCCGCGGCGAGACCCAGGCCCTCGTGGTCGCCACGCTCGGCACCGGTGAGGACGAGCAGTTCATCGACTCGCTGGAAGGCACCTACAAGGAGCGCTTCCTGCTTCACTACAACTTCCCTCCCTATTCCGTCGGCGAGACCGGCCGGATGGGCTCCCCCGGCCGTCGCGAGATCGGCCACGGCAAGCTGGCGTGGCGGGCGATCCGCCCGGTCCTGCCGCCGGCCCACGAGTTCCCCTACACGATCCGCGTCGTGTCGGAGATCACCGAGTCGAACGGCTCGTCCTCGATGGCCTCGGTCTGCGGCGGCTCGCTGTCGCTGATGGATGCGGGCGTGCCCCTGCGCCGTCCCGTGGCCGGCATCGCCATGGGCCTCATCCTCGAGGGTGAGCGCTTCGCGGTCCTGTCCGACATCCTCGGCGACGAGGATCATCTCGGCGACATGGACTTCAAGGTGGCCGGCACGGACGAGGGCGTGACCTCGCTCCAGATGGACATCAAGATCGCCGGCATCACCGAGGAGATCATGCGGGTCGCCCTCGATCAGGCGAAGGACGGGCGCGCCCACATCCTGGCCGAGATGGCCAAGGCGTTGACCGCTGCCCGTCCGGAGCTCGGCGAGTACGCGCCGCGCATCGAGACGATGCAGATCCCGACCGACAAGATCCGCGACGTGATCGGCACCGGCGGCAAGGTGATCCGCGAGATCGTCGAGAAGACCGGCGCCAAGATCAACATCGAGGATACCGGCATCGTCAAGATCGCCTCGGCCGACGGCAAGGCGATCAAGGCGGCCTACAACTGGATCCGCTCGATCGTGGCGGAGCCGGAGGTCGGCGTGATCTACGACGGCACGATCGTGAAGTGCATGGAGTTCGGTGCCTTCGTGAACTTCTTCGGCGCCAAGGACGGCCTCGTCCACATCTCGGAACTCGCCGCCCAGCGGGTCGCCAAGGTGCAGGACGTCGTCAAGGAGGGCGACAAGGTCAAGGTGAAGTTCCTCGGTCAGGACGACCGCGGCAAGATCCGCCTGTCCATGAAGGTCGTCGATCAGCAGACCGGCGAGGACATCACCGAGAAGGTGAAGGCCGAGCGCGATTCCAGCCGCGGCGAGCGGGACGGCGAGTCCCGCGAGCCCCGCGAGGGCGGCCGTCACCGCGGCGAGCGCCGCCGCGAGGCGGGCGAGTAAGCGCGCGCACGCACCCCGTGCGGGCTTCGGCCGGCGCGGGATGGTTCAGATGGGCGCGGTCCTACGGGGCCGCGCCCTTTTTCATGGCGCATCGCCCCGCCTCCGCCCGGAGCGGTGCCCCCTCCCTCATCGCGGGCGCGGCGACGCGCACCCGCACGGAGCCTGCCCGGTTCGACTGCATGGGGGCTGCGATGGGTGGCTTCGCGACGGTTCACGTCCCGGCTGCAGACGCACCGAAGCGGACGTCGCTGCCACGCCTGCGCATGGCCCGTCTTGGCGATCAGCGCCCGTCGCTCGTCATCTCGCGAGTGGGGCGACGGCCCAAGCCGTTCCGGGTTTCAGGACATCGCGCGTCTGCGCGATCCACGCGGACAAGGGCGCCAGCCGAAGGCCAAACGGCGGATACAGGCCCTGCGCCTTCGATGTGTAAGAGGCCTGATCGACGGCGACCGGTGATCCGCGAGGGCGATCACCCAGTCCGGAGGACACGCATGCGCGGCCTCCGCAAGGCGCCGCAGCACGGCCCGCGGAGTCTCCGGCCCGGCGGCGCGTCCACGGCGTCGTCGAGCACCCGCAGCCTCGCCTCGGCGGGTCACGGGCCGGCGCAGCGCTAGGGCGCCGCGCTGGAACACCGGGGGTGTAAGCGAGGACCAGGATCGCCACCGCGTCCGGCACCCTGCGCGACGGGTCCGGCGGCATCCGCGGCCGCCCCGTCCGACCGCGAAGGGAACGCAGCCGGCGCGCCCGCGTTCGACCGGCGACCTTCACAACAGGGATCCGTCCATGGCCAACGACATGATGCACGACATCTTCAGCGGGGAGCCGAACATCTCCACCACCGAGCGCGCTGTCTCGGTGGCTCTCGGGCTCGGGATCGCGGCCGTGGCCGCACAGCCGCGGCCCAACAAGCTTCTGAGCCTGCTGGCGCTCGTCGTCGGCGTCGGCCTGGCGGTGCGTGGCGCGACCGGCCACTGCGCCGTGAAGGCCGCCTCCGAGCATTTCTGAGCGCGCAGGCCGATCGGACGACAAAGAAAAAGGGGCGCCCCGCGGGGCGCCCCTCATCGTTTCCGGGTCGGCCGGAAGGATCAGTAGGTGGTGGTGCGGCGGCCGGCGATCATGCCGTAGATGAACAGAACCACCACGGCGCCCACGATGGCGCCGATGAAGCCCGCTCCCTGGTTCGGCCCGTACCAGCCCACGGCCTGGCCGAGGAACGTCGCCACGAAGGCGCCGACGATGCCGAGGATCGTCGTCAGGATGAAGCCCGCCGGCTCATTCGGTCCCGGCATGAGAAACTTGGCGATGACGCCCGCGAGGAAACCGATGATGATGGTCCAGAGGATACCCATGACAAACCCCAAAGCATGACTGTCGATGGCGGCAGAACGCTTCGAGACCCGCGACGGTTGCCCGCACCCTGCCCCGCGGTGACGATTTTCCGCGTGTTCCAGCGGTGCGTGCGTGTGTGGCCCTTTACGGCCGGGTGGGTGCGACGGCAGATACGCCGGTTCTCAAGGTTGTGGAGGCGGGTATGGACATTCAGCGGATCGAGCCGGGCAAGCGGATGTCGCAGGCCGTCGTCTTCGGCGACATGGTCTATCTCGCCGGTCAGGTCGCGTCCGACACGGTCGGCACCGGGGTGACGATCCAGACCCAGCAGATCCTGTCGGAGATCGACCGTCTCCTGGCCGCCGCCGGCAGCGACAAGGCACGCATCCTCGCGGCCACGATCTACCTCGCCGACATCGCGACCTTCGCGGAGATGAACGCCGCGTGGGATGCCTGGGTCTCCCCGGAGAACCCGCCGGCGCGCGCCACCGTCGAGGCCAAGCTCGCGGCGCCCGAGTACCTCGTGGAGATCGTGATCGTGGCCGCGAAGAGCCGATGAGCGGCCGCCGTCGCTCGGTGCTGGCGGCCGCCGCGGCCGCCCTGCTGGGAGGCGTCCTGGCGGCCCTGCCCCTCGCGCGGCCGGCCCCGGCCGCCGAGGAGCGGGTCGTCAACATCTACAATTGGTCGGATTACATCGACCCGAAGGTGCTCGAGGCCTTCACCCGCGAGACCGGCATCAAGGTCGTCTACGACACCTACGACAACAACGAGATCCTGGAGACCAAGCTGCTCGCCGGCCGGTCTGGCTACGACATCGTCGTGCCATCGGGGCCCTACCTGCAGCGGCTGATCCGGGCCGGCGCCTTCCTGCCGCTGGACAAGTCCAAGCTCAAGAACCTCGGCAATCTCTGGCCGGAGGTCACCAGCCGGCTGGCGGCCTACGACCCCGGCAACACCTATGCCGTCGACTACATGTGGGGCACGACCGGCATCGGCTACAACGTCGCCGCCGTCCGCGAGCGGCTGGGTCCCAATGCGCCGCTGAACTCTTGGAGCGTCGTCCTCAATCCCGCTTCGGCGAACAAGCTGAAGGAGTGCGGGATCATGATGCTCGACAGCCCCGAGGATCTGATCCCCAGCCTGCTCCCGGTCTTCGGCGCCAAGGCGGATTCGAAGCGCTGGGACGACCTGACCCTGGTGACCGACGCCCTCTACAAGGTGCGCGGCGCCGTGCGGAAGTTCCACTCGTCGGAATACATCCAGGCGCTGGCCAACGGCGATATCTGCCTGGCGGTGGGCTATTCCGGCGACATCATGCAGGCCAAGCGCCGGGCCGAGGAGGCCAAGAACGGGATCGACATCGCCTACGTGGTGCCGAAAGAGGGTGCGCTGATGTGGTTCGACACTTTCGCGATCCCGAAGGATGCCGCCCACCCGGCCGAGGCCCTGGCCTTCATCGACTACATGATGCGGCCCGATGTGGCGGCGGCCAACACCAACTTCGTCTCCTATGCCAGCGGCAACCTCGCGGCGAAGAAATTCGTGAAGCCCGAGATCCTGAACAATACCGGCATCTACCCGGACGAGGCGACGATGCAGCGCCTGTCGATCAACACCGCCTGGGACGACCGCACCCAGCGCTTCGTCACCCGGCTCTGGACTCGGGTCCGCACCGGGCGCTGACGGGCGAGAGCCCGGGGCAGGTTCGTGTGCCTCTCGGGCCCCCGCCGATGCGATGTCCCGCGGGGGCTTCGCGGCGGATCGGACGGATGGGGCGTGGCCGGCCCGGGCATGCCTTGGCCGTGCTGACGCGTCGGACCCTGTGGATGCCACGTCAGCGCGCCTCGTCCAGCGGGATGTCGTGATTGATCAGCCAGGTGCGGACGGCGGAGCGGGTCTGCCGCGCGGCATCGTTCAGCAGATGATCGGGCGTCGTGAAGAAATACGGCTGGAATGTCTTCTGCTGTGCATTCCGCAGCGTCGGGTCGAGGCCGGCCTGAAGCAGCCTCAGCACCCACGGGTTGGCCGCACCGACCTGCGCTGCCAGATGGAGCAGGGAATTGCCGGTGTCATCGACCCGGTTCGGATCCGCGCCGGCCTGCAGCAGCGACGCAATCTGTGCCTCCCGGCGATTCTGGACTGCACGGAACAGGGGCGTCCAGTGACGGCGCGCGCTCACGGGATCGACCGGCGCGCCGTGCCGCAGCAGGATCTCCAGATAGTGCGGATCCTCGACCATCGCGGCCATGTGCATGACGGTCTCTTGGTCGAGGCCCGGTTCGGACGGGTCGGCGCCGGCCTCGAGAAGCGCGGACAATGCGCGCGGCTGCCCGTTCCAGATCGCCCATTCGAGGAGGGTCATGTTCTGGTCGCCGCGGTCGGACAGGTTCATGCCCGGGGCCAGCGCGGCGATGCCGGCGAGATCGCCGCGGGCGACGGCGGCGGCGATGGGCGCAAGGTGCAGCCCTCGGAACGGGTCCCTGTGATGCCCCATCGGTATGGACATGACCGATCGCTCCCCGGCGCCCCGTGATTCGGCGCTGTGTGACGCGGTCCATGTGATCGGAAAGGACAGGGCCCCTGCAAGGCCTGCTGCCGGGGACAAGCGCAGGCGTTCGGCAGCCTCGCTTCTCCCGCCCGCATCGTCCGGGACAGTGCCGCGGGCTGCCGTCACAGGCCGCCCGCGGCGATGCTCAGGTAAGATGAAACGGGCGATCTAGTGCTTCAGATCGTCCGGAACCTTGCCGCCGTTCTCGGCGAGCTTCTGCATGACCTGCTTGTGCAGCCAGATGTTCATGCTGGCCGAATCGTCCTTGTCGCCGGTGTAGTGCAGCTCGTCGGCGAGCTGCTTGCGCGAGGCGAGACCGGAATCGAGGCCCAGCAGCTTCATCAGGTCGACGATCGAGTGGCGCCAGTCGAGCTTCTGCGGGTTCTTCTCGGCGAGGCCGGTGAGGACCGCCGCGACGTCCACGGGTTCGCCGCCGGCGGTGCCGGGGGCCGACGGGGTGGACGGGGCGCTCGTGCCGGTCGTGCCGCCGGAGGGGGCGGGGGCCGCGTCCGCGCTACCCCCGCCGAACGGATGGAGGATTTTGCTGACGATGCTGCCGAGAAGGCTCATGGATCCGCTCCGATGATCGAGGCCCGATCTCCGCACCGGGCGGCCATTCAACTGGCTGTGAGGCCGGGCGTTCCGAGACTCGGCGGGGGCCGGGCGATCAGATCGGCTTAAAGAGGGCGCCGACGAGCGCGGCCCGCTCCTGCGCGAGCGTGCCGTGCGGGCCCGGCTGGCCGGCGCGGCCGTACCAGTAGCGCGCATTGCCGTCATCGCCCTCGATCCTGTGGAGATGGGCGTGCACCCAGGCGGCATCGGGCCCGGCGGCGTCCTGAACGAGGCGGTGGGCCCGGTCCCAGGCGGCGGAGGCGGGTCCGGACGGATCGTGGGCGAGCCACCAGAGCGCGGCGAGCGGTGCGGGCCAGCCGGGCGGCGGCTCGGGCGCCGAGAGTGTCGCGGTGAAGGCGGCGGGCAGGCTCTCGGTCACGGCTCTCTCCCTCCCGCGCCGGTTCAGCGGCCGGCGGCGCGCTCCGGCTGCCAGCGGCCGCGGCGCTGGCGGGCGGACCACGCGTAGCGGGCATCGCCGTCGAGGCAGTCGAGATGGTCGGCGAGGCGGTTGCGTTCAAGCCAGGACAAGGCCGCCTCCAGCTCGGGCAGGGTCATGGTCGCACGCCCCTTGCCGAGGACGCGCTTGAGCACGGCGTTGTACCGGTGGGCGAGGTTGCCGCCGCGGGGCACCCGCAGGGACGTCTCGTCCTCGACCGCCTGGGCCGCCACCGCGGCGGCGAGCCGCTGGCGCAGGGTCCGCTCGGTGATCGACGGCGGTTCGGGCGCGGGTGTCGTGGGGACAGGCTCGGGCAGGCGGGGGCGCAGCAGGGCGTAGCGCAGCCCGATCGCGTTGCTCTCCAGGGGCGTGATCCCGGCCGGCTCGTCGTCGCGCCAGCGGGTCCGCTCGGGCACGATGGCGCTCGCCGGCCGCTCGCGGGGCGGCCGCACGCTGCTGCCCTGCTCGGTCTCCAGTTCCAGGCGGAACCGGGCGAAGAGCGGGTCGTCGGGGTGGAAGATCAGGGCCTGCTGCCCGTCGTAGGGGCCCGCATGCGGATCGACCCGGGTGGCCCGGGCGAGCATTTGCTCCAGCCAGGGCCGCGAGCGGATATGGGTCAGCGCTGCGACCACCGCGACCTCGGGGGCGTCGAGGCCCTCATACGCCATGGCCACCGTCACCAGCACGGCCGGTTCCGGCGTGAGCCGGAACGCGGCGAGCGCCGCGTGGGCGTCGCCCTGGCCGGAGGTCGCGAGCCGGACGTCGCGCTCGCCCTGCCCGGCCGGCATCCAGTCCCGCAGGGTGGCGAGGTAGGCCCGCGCGCTCGCCTGATCGGGCGCCACCACGAGGAGTTTGCCGAGCCCCCGGGCCGGCTCGCCGGGCGGGAGATCCCGCTCGGCCCGGCGCCGGGCACGCAGGCGCTTCGTGGCGAAGAAGGCCTCGCTCAGCAGGTCGCGGGCGAAGCCGGTCCGCAGGGCGGTGAACAGGGCCGGCCGGGTGGTGATCCGGACCGAGCCCGCACCCAGCCGGTGCGGGCCGACCCGCGGACTGTCGCCGGCGATCCGGCCGCCCTCCAGCCAGCTGGCCTCGCCGTCGATGGCGCCGAAGGTCACCGGCAGCACCGCCCGCTCCGCCAGCGCCTGCGCCCGCGAATAGCCGATCACCGCGAGGCCGGGCGCGTCGAGGTCGAGATCCGGCCCGCGGCCGGGCGCGGCGGGCTGATAGGGCAGGCCGAGGATGCGTCGCCCGTCCGCGCGCTCCAGCGTCCCGGACAGGTAGAGGCGAACGGTCGCTGCCTCCATGACGGGCAGCATCGCGCGGGACCACGCCCCCGCTTCCGCGTCCTCGGCGGCGTTCTCGTCGGCGCCGGGCCGTCCGGGCACCGGCAGGTGATGGACCTCATCGACGACCAGCAAGGTCCGGTGCGCCCGGGCTTCCGCGAGGTGGAGCGCCGGGGCGGCGGCGACCGCCTGATAGGTGGTGACGTAGCCGGCCAGACCCCGCGCCGGGTCGCGCTCGTTGTCCGCCGCCCGCACGCTGAGGGCGTGCCCGAACGCGGCGCGCCAGAGTGGGTCGGCGAAAGCCTCCTCCGCCTGCAATCGCAGGGAATCCCGCGGCACCACCCAGACCACGCGCTCGACGAGCCCGGCGGCGATCAGCCCGTGCGCGGCGATCACCGGCAGCAGCGACTTGCCGCCGCCCGGCGTCACCGCGGCCAGGATCTTCCGGACATGGGCCGCCTCGCCGCGCGCCATGGCCGCGACCAGGGCCATCAGCGTGCGCTGGTGGGACCGCAGAGACGGGGCGGGGCGGGTCAAGGACTGGCGAAGCAGGATGACATCCGCGCACCGTGGCCGATCCGGATTCCTTTGTGAATCCCTGGAGTCGCGGAACGTTCGCGTTTTCGTCCCCCTCTCCGAGGGGCGGACAGGGAGGCGCTCGCGCGGTGCGATCGATCGAAACCGCACCGCTCTCCACGGTTGCCGCACGCGCCAACGCGGATCAGCTCACCATAAGCGTTGACACCCGGCCGCCCCCTCACCATAAGGGCGCCGCGGGTGAGAAACCTGCCTTGGGGGAATGTCCCGAGCGGCAAAGGGGGCGGACTGTAAATCCGCTGCGTAAGCTTCGTAGGTTCGAGTCCTACTTCCCCCACCAAGTTCTTCCCGATCCCGTCAGCCCTGTTTCGCCAATGCGGCCTCGATGCGCGCGGCTGCGGCGGCGGAGAATCCCTTCCCTTCGAGCCCCTGTCCCGCGGCCGCCTGGCCGGTGAGCGTGCGGCGCTTGCCCTTCGGCAGATGCGCCTGCCGAAGGGCGTGGGCGTCCCGATGGCTGGCATGGGTGATCGCGATGGCCAGCGCGTCGGCGGCGTCCGCCACGCGGAACTCGGCCTTCGGCAGGAGGAAGCGCACCATCGCCTGGATCTGTACCTTCTCGGCGTGACCGGAGCCCGCCACGGTCTTCTTGATCAGGTTCGCGGCGTATTCGAACACGGGCAGGCCGGCGAGGGCCGGCACCACCAGCGCCATCGCCCGGGCGTGACCCAGCTTGAGCGTCGCCTGCGCGTCCTTGTTGACGAAGGTCTCCTCCACGGCGACCTCGTCGGGCCGCACGGTCTCGACGATGCGGCTGATCCCCTCGAACAGCTCGCGCAGGCGCAGGGCCAGCGGCAGGTCGCCGTCCGAGGTCACGACGCCGCAATCGCCGTAGGTGAGCTTCGTGCCCTGCGCGGTGATCAGGCCCCAGCCGGTGCGGCGCAGGCCGGGATCGATGCCGAGGATGCGGATGGGGGTTGTCATGGGGCTCCACGGCTCGGTGAACGGCCCGAGGCTGCCGTACGTATCGTGAACACCCGGTTTCACCAAGG
This sequence comes from Methylobacterium sp. UNCCL125, assembly GCF_900116795.1. Taxonomy (NCBI): domain Bacteria; kingdom Pseudomonadati; phylum Pseudomonadota; class Alphaproteobacteria; order Hyphomicrobiales; family Methylobacteriaceae; genus Methylobacterium; species Methylobacterium sp. UNCCL125. The sequence goes on from NZ_FPBW01000010.1 coordinate 23,177, forward strand.
CAGGGTCTTAAGCTCCCAGCAAGGATGATCCGGTCGAGTGGCACCATGAGCGCGCACGAAACCGAAGGCGATCGGCTGCTGTTTCCGGGCGATGCCCGCCTCCGCGCGGCCGTCCAGGCCTGGATCGAGGGGCTGGCCCGCGAGCGGCGAATGTCGCCCAACACCGTCGAGGCTTACGGGCGCGACCTCCGTCAGTTTCTCCACCACCTCGCGTCGCGGCAGAGCACGCCGACCATCCCGATGCTCGTCGGCTTGAAGGTGCGGGACATCCGCGCCTTCATGGCGGCGCGCCGGGCCGAGGAGGTCTCCGGGCGCTCGCTGATGCGCATGCTCGCGGGCCTGCGCTCCTTCGCACGCTTCCTCGAACGCGAGGGCTTCGGCACCGTCTCGGCCCTGGGCGGCGTGCGCTCGCCCAAGGTTCCGCGGCGGCTTCCGCGACCCCTGCCCGTCAGCGCCGCCGTGGCGTTGACCGACACGGCGATTCGCGCCGGCGAGGAACGCGCGCCCTGGGTTCTCGCCCGGGATGCCGCCGTGCTGGCGCTGCTCTACGGCGCAGGCCTGCGCATCTCCGAGGCCCTCGGACTGACTCGCCGCGACGCGCCCCTGCCCGGGGTCGACCAGGTCACCGTGCTCGGCAAGGGCGGCAAGCAGCGCATGGTGCCGATCCTGCCCGTGGTGGCGCAGGCCGTGGCCGACTACCTCGCCGCCTGCCCGCTGCCGCTGCCGCCGGAGGGGCCGCTCTTCGTCGGCGCGCGCGGGGGGGCCCTGTCGCCGCGGATCATCCAGTATACGGTGGCCCGCGCGCGGGGAGCCCTCGGCCTGCCCGACAGCGCCACGCCGCACGCCCTGCGGCACTCCTTCGCCACCCATCTGCTGGCCCGCCAGGGTGAATTGCGCGCGATCCAGGAACTCCTCGGCCACGCCTCCCTGTCCACCACTCAGCTCTACACCCAGGTCGATGCCGCCCGTCTCATGAGCGCCTACGCGGCGGCCCATCCCCGGGCGGGTCGCTGATCAAGAGTGCTGGAAGTTTCGACTTCGGGGCTGTTCAACATCATCTATAGACGCGTCATCCGATCGGCTCATTGCACAACCGCACTTTTTAAGAGCTTCGTCACGATCTTCAGCCACTATGAGCATGAACATTCGGATCGGCTTGGGCGGGCGTCATGGAGCTTGAGGACGGAGGGGCGCCGGCACGTGTCGTGATCGCGGATTGCGATCCGGGCCGGCGCCTCTCCCTGCGAGAGATCGTCCTGCGCTTCGATCCACGCGCCGTGATCGACGAGGCGACCTCCGGTCAGGCGCTCTGCGACATCCTGCTGCGTCACCGCCCGACTCTGGCCTTCGTCGGGCTTCAGCTTGACGACCTGAGCGGGCCCGAAGCCGTCGCCGTGGCGCGTCGCGCGGGTGCGGAGCCGCCCTGTCTGGTTCTGGTCGCCACCCGCGTCCTGCCGCACTGGCAGGAGATCGCCACCAGCCTCGGGGCTTACGAGGTTCTGAAGACCCCCCTCGATCCAGGCCATATCGAGCAGCTGCTCCACGCCGATGCCCGGCGCCGCGCCCCGACCCGGGCTCTGCTCGCCTGCTCGACGCCGGCGGGGCGCTCGGCCATCAGCCGTGTCGTGGCGCGCAGCGGCTTCGCCATCGACCTCGACGAGACGGATGACGGACGCCACGCCCTCAGGCAGCTGAAGTTTGCCGCCTACGACTTCGCCTTCATCGACGTGAAGCTCGTTGGCATCGACGGGCTCGAACTGGCCTGCCAGATCCAGCCCCTCAGCCTTCCGACCCGGATCACACTGTTGACGACGTCCGAGCTGGAGCCCGTCGCCCAGGCCGGCCGCTACTTCGGCGTCGATGCGGTCCTGCGAATGCCGTTCTACGCCCGCGACATCGACCTCGCCTTGCACAACGCCCTGGGCCTGCGCAGGCCCTACCTGCTCAACGCCCTGACGGCGCCGCCCGCACCGAGTGCCCTCCTGCGGATCGCCGACCTGCCGAACTCCCGGCGCAAGATCGCCTGATCCCGCCGCCGGCAGGCGGCCGCGATCTCCCAGTCTCATCCTGAGGTGCCCGCGAAGCGAGCCTCGAAGGGGGCTTCGGGGAGCGGGACGGTCTCCGGCGCCCTGCCTCATGGTCTGCGCTGCGCTTCGGCGGCTCAGGACAAGCGGCAGTTCGGAGAGCCGCCCCTTGTCCCAGCGCCCCTGCGGATGGACGCTCCTGCGTCCGCCCGCCACTCAGACGTGGATCGCGCGCTTGCTCACCGCCAGGGCGGCTTCCTTGACGGCCTCGGTCAGCGTCGGATGCGCGTGGCAGGTCCGGGCGATGTCCTCCGAGGAGGCACCGAACTCCATCGCCACCGCCGCCTCGGCGATCAGGTTGCCGGCATCCGCGCCGACGATGTGCACGCCCAGCACCCGGTCGGTCTGGGCGTCGGCCAGCACCTTCACGAAGCCGTCCGTGGTGCCGTTCGCCTTGGCCCGGCCGTTGGCCGTGAAGGGGAACTTGCCGGCATTGTAGGCGACGCCGTCCTTCTTCAACTCCTCCTCGGTCTTGCCCACCGAGGCGACCTCCGGGAACGTGTAGACCACGTTCGGGATCACGCCGTAGTTCACGTGGCCGGACTGGCCGGCCAGCATCTCGGCCACCGCGACGCCCTCGTCCTCGGCCTTGTGGGCCAGCATCGGGCCGGCAATCACGTCACCGATGGCGTAGATGCCGGTGACGTTGGTGGCGTAGTGCGAGTCCGTGAGGATCCGGCCCTTGTCGTCCCGCTGGACGCCCACCGTGTCGAGGCCCAGGCCCTCCGTGTAGGGGACCCGGCCGATGCAGACGAGGACCGCGTCCGCCTGGAGCGTTTCCGCCGCGCCGCCCGCGGCCGGCTCCACGGAGACGGTCGCGCCGCCCTTCTTGCCGACCTCGACGCCGGTCACCTTGGTGGACAGCTTGAAGGCGATGCCCTGCTTGGTCAGGATCCGCTGGAACTGCTTTCCGACCTCTCCGTCCATGCCGGGCAGCACCCGGTCGAGATACTCGACCACGGTGACCTCGGAGCCGAGCCGGCGCCAGACGGAGCCCAGCTCCAGACCGATCACGCCGGCGCCGATGACCAGGAGCTTCTTCGGCACCCGGTCGAGCTCCAGGGCGCCGGTCGAGGAAACCACCACCTTCTCGTCGATGGTGACGCCGGGCAGCCGCGCCACGTCCGAGCCGGTGGCGATGACGATGCTCTTGGTCTCGAGCATCTGGTTGCCGCCATCCTCGGACACGACCTCGACCCGGCCGGCTCCCGCGATCCGGCCGGTGCCGTGGAAGGTCTCGACCTTGTTTTTCTTGAGCAGGAACTCGACGCCCTTGGTGTTGCCCGCCACGCCCTCGGCCTTGAAGGCCATCATCTTCTTCAGGTCGAGCTTCGGCGTGCCGACATCGATGCCGAGATCGGCGAAATGCGTGTTGGCCTCCTCGAACGCCTCGGAGGCGTGCAGCAGGGCCTTCGACGGGATGCAGCCGACATTGAGGCAGGTGCCGCCATGGGTCGCGCGCTTCTCGACCACGGCGGTCCGCAGGCCGAGCTGCGCCGCGCGGATGGCGCACACGTAGCCGCCGGGACCGGTGCCGATGACGACGAGATCGTAGGACATGAGGCTTCGCTTCCGCTCGGTCGTGCCGCGTGTGAGACGGGCAGGGAATGTCAGGTCGGGCTGAGGCTCAGCGGCCGCCGCCGACGTCGAGGATGGCGCCCGTGGTGTAGGAGGCCTCCTCCGAGAGCAGCCACACGATCGGTGCGGCCACCTCCTCGGCGGTGCCGGCCCGCTTCATCGGGACGCCCGGGCCGAGGCGCTCCACCCGGTCCGGCTCGCCGCCGCTGGCATGGATCTCGGTGGCGATGATGCCGGGCGCCACCGCGTTGACCCGGATGCCTTCGGCGGCCACCTCCCGGGCGAGCCCGATCGTCAGCGCGTCGATGGCCCCCTTCGAGGCGGCGTAATCCACGAACTGACCGGGGCCGCCCAGCCGCGCCGCCACCGAGGACAGGTTGACGATGGCGCCCCCTGCCCCGCCGCGCTTGGTCGACATCCGCCGGACCGCCTCGCGGGCGCACAGGAAGCTGCCGACCACGTTGGTTGTCATCATCCGCTGGAGCCGGCCCTCGGTCATGTCGGCGACGTCGGACTTCACGTCGACGACGCCGGCATTGTTGACCAAAGCCGCGAGGCGCCCGAGCCCGTCGGCCGCCCTGAACAGCGCGATGACGTCGGCCTCGCTGCCGACATCGCCCTTCACGGCGAGCGCCTTGCCGCCCTTGGCGGTGATCGCGTCCACCACGGTCTTGGCTGCGGCGGCGTCCGACACGTAGCTCAGGCAGACCGCGTAGCCGCGCTCCGCGAGAAGCAGCGACACGGCTCGGCCGATGCCGCGGCTGCCGCCGGTGACGATCGCAACCCTGTTCTCAGCGCCCGACATGACGACCTCAGAGGTCCAGCACGAGCCGCGCCGGATCCTCCAGCGCCTCCTTCACCCGCACCAGGAAGGTCACGGCCTCCTTACCGTCGACGATGCGATGATCGTACGACAGCGCGAGGTACATCATCGGCCGGGCCTCGATCTTGCCGGCCCGGACCACCGGGCGCTCCTCGATGCGGTGCATGCCGAGGATGCCCGATTGCGGCGCGTTGAGGATCGGCGTCGACATCAGCGAGCCGTAGATGCCGCCGTTGGTGATCGTGAAGGTGCCGCCCTGCATCTCCTCGATGGAGAGCTTGCCGTCGCGGGCCTTCTTGCCGAAGCCCGCGATCTTCTTCTCGATGCCGGCGATCGACAGGTCGTCGGCGTCGCGCACCACCGGCACGACGAGCCCCTTATCGGTCCCGACCGCGATGCCGATGTGGTAGTAGTTCTTGTAGACGAGGTCCTGCCCGTCGATCTCGGCGTTGACCGCCGGCACGTCCTTGAGGGCGCCGATCACCGCCTTGGTGAAGAAGCCCATGAAGCCGAGCTTCGTGCCGTGCTTCTTCTCGAAGATATCCTTGTACTGGCTGCGCATCGCCATCACGGCCGACATGTCGACGTCGTTGAACGTCGTCAGCATCGCCGCCGTGTCCTGCGCGTCCTTGAGGCGGCGCGCGATGGTCTGGCGCAGCTTCGTCATCCGCACGCGTTCCTCGCGCGCGGCGTCGTCCGGCGCCGAGGGCGCGCGCGGCAGGGTCGGTCGGGCCTCCTTGGCGGGCGCGGCCGACGGACCCTTGGCGATGGCGCCGAGCATGTCGCCCTTGGTGACGCGGCCGTCCTTGCCGGAGCCACTGACCGCCGACGGGTCGACGCCGGATTCCCGGGCGAGCTTCGCCACCGCCGGGCCGTTGTCGCCCACCGGGCGCTGCTGGGCTGCCGCCGGAGCGGCGGCGTCGCCGTGGTTGCCGTAGCCGGCAGAGGATTCCTGGGCGGGCGCTTCGGCCTTCGCGGGGGCGGCGGCCTTCGGGGCCTCGCTCCGGCTCTCGGCTTTGATCTCGGCGGCCTCCTTCGGAGCCTCCTTGGGGGCGGCCTTCTTGCCGCTGCCGGCCGCGCCGGCCTCGACGATCGAGCCGAGCAGGGCGCCGGGCTCCACGGTCTCCCCATCCTTGACCAGGATCTCGCCGAGCTCGCCGGCCGCCGGGGCGTTGACCTCCAGGGTGACCTTGTCGGTCTCGAGCTCGACGATCGGCTCGTCGGCCGCGACCGTGTCGCCGGGCTTCTTGAACCAGCGGCCGATCGTGGCCTCGCTCACGGATTCGCCGAGGGTCGGGACGAGGATGTCGGTTGCCATGCTCTCTTCTGCCCCGCGGGGGGCCTCCTCTGGATGTCGGGCCGCGACGTCAGCGCCGCAGGATCAGGGATGGAACGGGCGAGACGGTGTACCGGAAGCCTGCCTGCGCCATCAGGACGGGATCTGCTTCGCCGAGCGCCTCGGCCTGGGCCGCGTCGTCGGCCTCGACCAGGGCCAGGCCCCAGGTGCCGCCGGACTCGAAGACGGGCCCGACCGCGATGGCGGCCCCTGCGGCCGCCTGCTCCATCCAGTAGCCGGAATGGGCCGAGAACAGCGCCTTCTCGGCCTCCGTCGCGTCGAACGGGAAGCTCGGGCGGGGCGGTTCCAGACGGAGCAGGAAATAGGCCATGGCCGGATGATCAGACCGCCAGGGCCTCGTTGAGGAAGGCCTGGAGCTGCGCTTGGTGCTTCGACATCTGGCCGACCGCCGTGGAGGCGGAGGCCGGACGGCCGACGTACCGGGCGCGCTTCACCGCGGAGCCGGCCTGGCCGAGCACCCACTCGAGGTAGGGCTCGACGAAGGACCAGGCACCCATGTTCTTGGGCTCCTCCTGGCACCAGATCACGTCGGCGTTGCGGAAGCGGGCCATCTCGTTGGCCAGGGCCTTGAGCGGGAACGGGTAGAGCTGCTCGACGCGCATCAGGTAGATGTCGTTGAGCCCGCGCTTCTCCCGCTCCTCCAGCAGGTCGTAATAGACCTTGCCGGAACACAGGACGACGCGGCGGATCTTGTCGTCGCGCACGAGCTTGTTCGGCGCGCCCTCCTCCTCGGCGTCGTCCCAGAGGACGCGGTGGAAGGTCGAGCCCTCGGCCAGCGCGTCGAGGCTGGAGACGGCACGCTTGTGGCGCAGCAGCGACTTCGGCGTCATCAGCACCAGCGGCTTGCGGAAGTCGCGTTTCAGCTGCCGGCGCAGGATGTGGAAGTAGTTCGCCGGCGTCGTGACGTTGGCGACCTGCATATTGTCCTCGGCGCAGGCCTGGAGGTAGCGCTCCAGCCGGGCGGAGGAGTGCTCCGGCCCCTGCCCCTCGTAGCCGTGCGGCAGCAGCAGCACGAGGCCGGACATGCGCAGCCACTTGCGCTCGCCGGACGCGATGAACTGGTCGATCACCACCTGGGCGCCGTTGGCGAAATCGCCGAACTGCGCCTCCCAGAGGACCAGGGCGTTCGGCTCGGCCAGGGAGTAGCCGTACTCGAAGCCGAGCACCGCCTCCTCGGAGAGCATCGAGTTGATGATCTCGATGGAGGCCTGGCCCTCGCGGATGGCGTTGAGCGGCGTGTAGCGCTGCTCGTTCTCCTGATCGATCACCACCGCGTGGCGCTGCGAGAAGGTGCCGCGCTCGACATCCTGGCCGGAGAGACGGACCCGGTTGCCGTCGAGCAGGGTCGCCCCGAAGGCCAGCGCCTCGGCGGTCGCCCAGTCGATGCCGACACCCGTCTCCACCGCCTTGGCGCGGTTGTCCATGAACCGCTGGATCGTGCGGTGCAGGTGGAAGCCGGGCGGCGCCTGGGTGATCTTGCGCCCGATCTCCTGCAGGGTCTCGGCCGGCACGGCGGTGCGACCCCGGCGCGGATCGTCCACGTCCTCGTGGACCGCCTTCACGCCGGACCAGCGGCCGTCGAGCCAGTCGGCCTTGTTGGCCTTGTAGGTGTTGGCGACGTCGAGCTCGGTGTCGAGCATCCCGCGGAACTCGGCCTTTCGGGCGTCGAGCGCCTCCTGGGTCACGGAGCTGTTCTCGACGAGCTTGCGGCCGTAATTCTCCAGCACCGAGGGATGCTTGCGGATCCGCTGGTACATCTTCGGCTGGGTGAAGGCCGGCTCATCGCCCTCGTTGTGGCCGAAGCGGCGGTAGCAGAGCATGTCGATCACGACCGGCTTGCCGAACTTCTGCCGGTACTCGACCGCCACCTTGGCCGCGAAGGTGACGGCTTCCGGATCGTCGCCGTTGCAGTGGAAGATCGGCGCCTCGACCATCTTGGCGACGTCGGACGGGTAGGGCGAGGAGCGCGAGAAGCGCGGATCGGTGGTGAAGCCGATCTGGTTGTTGATGATGAAGTGGATCGAGCCGCCGGTGCGGTGGCCCTTCAGGCCCGACAGGCCGAAGCATTCGGCCACCACGCCCTGGCCCGCGAAGGCGGCGTCGCCGTGAATCAGCAGCGGCAGCACCGTGCGGCGCTCGATGTTGGGTTTGGCCCACTGGTCCTGCTTGGCGCGGACCTTCCCGAGCACCACCGGATCGACGATCTCGAGGTGCGATGGGTTGGCGGTGAGCGACAGGTGGACGTTGTTGCCGTCGAAGGCGCGGTCCGAGGACGCGCCCAGATGGTACTTCACGTCGCCCGAGCCCTCGACCTCGGCCGGGGAAGCCGAGCCGCCCTTGAACTCGTGGAACACCGCCCGGAAGGGCTTCGCCATCACGTTGGTGAGCACGTTGAGCCGGCCGCGATGGGCCATGCCGAGCACGATCTCGCGGACGCCGAGCGCGCCGCCGCGCTTGATGATCTGCTCCAGCGCCGGGATCATCGACTCGCCGCCATCGAGGCCGAAGCGCTTCGTGCCGGTGTACTTAAGGTCCAGGAACTTCTCGAAGCCCTCGGCCTCGATCAGCTTGTTGAGGATCGCGCGGCGGCCCTCGGGCGTGAAGGAGATCTCCTTGTCCTTGCCCTCGATGCGCTCCTGGATCCACGCCTTCTCGGCGGGGTCGGAGATGTGCATGAACTCGACGCCGAGCGTCTGGCAGTAGGTCCGCTCCAGGATGTCGACGATCTCGCGGATCGTGCCGAACTGGAGGCCGAGCACGTTGTCGAGGAAGATCGGGCGGTCCCAGTCGGATTCCTCGGTGAAGCCGTAATGCTGCGGGTGCAGCTCCTCGTGGTCACCGCGGGGGGCAAGCCCGAGCGGGTCGAGCTTGGCGTGCAGGTGGCCGCGCATGCGGTAGGAGCGGATCAGCATGATCGCCCGCACCGAATCCTTCGTCGCCTGCTCCACAGACACGCCGGTGGTTGCGGTGACGCTATCCTGCGGCTTGCCGGGCTTCGCGTCCTTGGCGTCCTTGCCGTCCCGGGCGACGATGCGGTCGCCGACCGCCTTCTCCAGGGCACCCCAGTTGCCGTCGAGCGCCGAGACCAGCTCGCCGTTCAGCGGCACCGGCCAGTTGGGCTTCTCCCAGGAGGCGCCGGCGGCGTTCTTCTCGACCAGGGTCTCGTCTTCGCCGAGCCCCTTGAAGAAGGTCTGCCACTCCGGATCCACCGAGGACGGGTTGCGGGCGTAGGCCGCCTGCAATTCCTCGATGTAGGCGGCGTTCGCGCCGTAGAGGAACGAGGTTTCGAGGAGCGCTTCGTTCACGTCCTGGCGTGCCATGGTGCGTCCATCCTGTCGCGCGGGCAGGCTCCCCTGCCCTTCGGGCTCCCCGTCAGTGCGGCGGATCGCCCTCAAACCGAAACGGGGCGGGTGACCGCCCCGCTGAAATCGTCTGCACGCCCGATATGGGCGTTGCGGCCCTGCGATGGCCGCAACGCAGGCGCGCTTGCCCTCAGCCCTTCAGGACCTCGACGAGCGTCGAGCCCAGCCGGGCCGGCGACGGCGACACGCGGATGCCCGCGGCCTCCATGGCGGCGATCTTGTCCTCGGCGCCGCCCTTGCCGCCCGAGATGATCGCGCCGGCATGGCCCATGCGGCGGCCCGGAGGCGCCGTGCGGCCGGCGATGAAGCCGACCATCGGCTTCTTGCGCCCGCGCTTGGCCTCGTCCTTCAGGAACTGCGCAGCCTCCTCCTCGGCCGAGCCGCCGATCTCGCCGATCATCACGATCGACTCGGTCTTCGGATCGGCGAGGAACAGCTCCAGCACGTCGATGAACTCGGTGCCCTTCACCGGATCACCGCCGATGCCCACCGCGGTGGTCTGGCCGAGGCCGGCATTGGAGGTCTGGAACACCGCCTCGTAGGTCAGCGTGCCGGAGCGCGAGACGATACCGACCGAGCCTTGCCGGAAGATGTTGGCCGGCATGATGCCGATCTTCGATTCGCCCGCCGTGACGATGCCCGGGCAGTTCGGCCCGACCAGACGCGACTTCGAGCCGGTGAGCGCCCGCTTCACCTTGACCATGTCGAGCACCGGAATGCCCTCGGTGATGCAGACGATCAGCGGGATCTCGGCGGCGATCGCCTCGCAGATCGCGTCGGCGGCGCCGGGTGGGGGCACGTAGACCACCGAGGCATCGGCGCCCGTGGCCTCGCGGGCCTCGGCCACCGTGTCGAACACCGGCAGGCCGAGATGCGTCGAGCCGCCCTTACCGGGGCTCGTGCCGCCGACCATCTTGGTGCCGTAGGCGATGGCCTGTTCGGAGTGGAAGGTCCCGTTCTTGCCGGTGAAACCCTGGCAGATGACCTTGGTGTTGGCGTCGATCATCACCGACATGATCAGGCTCCCTTCACGGCGGCGACGATCTTCTGGGCGGCGTCGTCGAGGTCGTCCGCCGGGATCACGTTGAGACCGGAATTCCGGATGATCGCCTTGCCCTCCTCGACGTTCGTGCCCTCGAGGCGCACAACCAGCGGCACCTGCAGGCCCACCGCCTTCACGGCCGCGATGACGCCGTTGGCGATCACGTCGCACTTCATGATCCCGCCGAAGATGTTGACGAGGATCCCCTTCACGTTCGGATCGGCGGTGATGATCTTGAACGCCGCCGTGACCTTCTCCTCCGAGGCGCCGCCGCCGACATCGAGGAAGTTCGCCGGCTCCTCGCCGTAGAGCTTGATGATGTCGAGGGTCGCCATGGCGAGGCCGGCGCCGTTGACCATGCAGCCGATCGTGCCGTCGAGCGCGATGTAGGCGAGGTCGTACTTGGACGCCTCGATCTCCTTGGCGTCCTCCTCGGTCTCGTCGCGGAGCGCCACGATGTCCGGGTGCCGGTAGAGGGCGTTCGAATCGAAGGCCATCTTGGCGTCGAGGCACTTGAGATGCCCGTCCGCGGTGAGCACCAGCGGGTTGATCTCGAGGAGGCTCATGTCCTTGGCGACGAAGGCCGCGTAGAGCTTCTCGGTGAGCGCGCCGGCTTCCTTGGCCTGGGCGCCGGACAGCCCGAGCGCCTTGGCGACGGCGCGGCCGTGATGGGGCATGACGCCCGTGGCCGGATCGACCGCGATCGTGTGGATCTTCTCGGGCGTGTCGTGGGCCACCGCCTCGATGTCCATCCCGCCCTCGGTGGAGACCACGAAGGCGACGCCGCCCGTGGCGCGGTCCACCAGCATCGAGAGGTAGAATTCCTCGGCGATCTGCGCGCCTTCCTCGATGTAAAGGCGGTTGACCTGCTTGCCGGCCGGGCCGGTCTGGATCGTCACCAGCGTCTGGCCGAGCATCTCGCCCGCATACTGCTTCACCTCGTCGATCGACTTGGTGACGCGCACGCCGCCCTTGGCGCCCTCGGGTGCACCCTTGAAGGTGCCCTTGCCGCGGCCGCCCGCGTGGATCTGGCTCTTCACGACCCAGACCGGGCCGCCGAGCTCCTTGGCGGCGGCCTCAGCCTCCGACGGGTTGAAGATGGCCACGCCGCGGGAGACGGGCAGGCCGAACTCCTTCAGCACGGCCTTGGCCTGGTATTCGTGGATGTTCATCGGAGCCTCGTAGGGAGGAGCGAATAGGTGGCAACGAACAGCGCGGAGCGACTGGGATTCGAATCCCCGAACGCTTCGCGCGGCCCGGTATCCGCTTACCGGTCAGGCGAGGTTGCTGTCGACGCCCTTGCAGGCCTCGATCAGGCCCGCCACCGAGGCGACCGACTTGTCGAACATCGTCTTCTCGGCCGCGTCGAAGGTCACCTCGAGCACGCGCTCCACGCCGTTCGCGCCGATCACGATCGGCACGCCGATGAACATGCCGGAGACGCCGTACTGGCCGTCGAGATAGGCGGCGCAGGGCAGGACCCGCTTCTTGTCGCGCAGATAGCTCTCGGCCATGGCGATGGCGGAGGCGGCGGGCGCGTAGAAGGCCGAGCCGGTCTTAAGCAGGTTGACGATCTCGCCGCCGCCCTTGCGGGTGCGCTCGACCATGGCGTCGAGCTTCTCCTGGGTGGTCCAGCCGAGCTTGACGAGGTCGGTCAGCGGCACGCCCGCCACCGTCGAGTAGCGGGTCAGCGGCACCATGTCGTCGCCGTGGCCGCCGAGGACGAAGGCGGTGACGTCCTCCACCGAGACCTTGAACTCCTCGGCCAGGAAGTGGCGGAAGCGGGCCGAGTCGAGAACGCCGGCCATGCCGACGATCTTGTTGGTGGGCAGACCGGAGAACTTCTGGAGCGCCCAGACCATCGCGTCGAGCGGGTTGGTGATGCAGATCACGAAGGCGTCCGGCGCGTGGGTCTTAATGCCCTCGCCCACCGCCTGCATCACCTTGAGATTGATGCCGATCAGGTCGTCGCGGCTCATGCCGGGCTTGCGCGGCACGCCCGCGGTGACGATCACGACGTCGGCCCCCTTGATGGCGGCGTAGTCGCTCGCGCCCGCGTAGGTCGCGTCGAAGCCCTCCACCGGGGCGGCCTCGGCGATGTCGAGCGCCTTGCCCTGCGGCACGCCGTCGACGATGTCGAACAGCACCACGTCCCCGAGATCCTTGAGGCCAGCGAGAAGTGCCAGGGTGCCGCCGATCTGGCCGGCACCGATGAGCGCGATCTTGTTGCGAGCCATGTCGGATTTGTCTCCGCTGCGTTCGACTTCGGTGATGCGGTGCGCGAGGCCGGCCGTGCTCGGCCGCCAGGGTCCGAGACCGGATTCGTCACTCTGAAATCTGCGCGGCTGTGTGGCCGAAAAGCACCGTGGCTTCAACCCGATGCAGGGTGCGCGGCCGGCGCGTCCGAGGCGTCCGGCGGCCTCTCAACGAGGCGAGGGGTGTGCCGAAACGTCAACGTCGCGAAGGTTTTAGGTGCAGTGCACCCGGCTCCGCCGGCGCTCCGAAGTCTCGATGACAGATTTTGAAACCTGTCATTTCGGTCGGGGGCGGCGCTCGGATCGGCCCGCAGCGCGGAAACGACAAGGGCCCGGACAGGGAAGTCCGGGCCCGGCGAGCGGCGTTCGCGAAAGCGGTGGATCAGAGGATGCCGGAGCGGAGCACCCGCTGGATCGCGTGGATGACGGCTCCGAAACGGGCCTCGATCAGGTCGCGGGGCACTTCGGCATCGTGCTGGATCGCCAGGGGATGCGTGAAGCGGTAGCTCGCGTCGAAGATGTAGGCGATCGCCCGCTCCCGATCGCGAGCCGAGAAGATCCCGGACGTGATCCCCTCTTCGACCACCCGCTCCACGAGACTGCGCAGGCGGACGCGATGCCGCCGGGCGATCGGCCGGGCCGACACGGTGGCGTCGAGATGGACCGCGAACAGGTTCGGTTCGTCGAACAGGGCGTCCCGCTGGACCGTCGCGAGGGCTGTCAGCAGGCGCTCGATCTTGTCGTCGGCGGGATCGGGCGCGTCGGCGATGCCGGCGAGCCGGGCTTCGACCTCGCGCAGCCAGCGCCCCGCCACCGCGTCGAGGAGCGCGTCCTTCGACGGGAAGTAACGGTACACGTTGGCGTGCGTCATGCCGGCCTCGGCGGCAACGGCCACGACCGTCACGCGCTTGGGGCCGAGCCGCGACAGATGCTCGGTGGCGATGCCGAGCAGCCGGACGTCGGCCGCAACCGGCGCCCGCGGGCGCGCAGGACTGGCCGCGTCACCATTTTCGTGGAGTGCGTCGGCGACGGAAATCTTGGGCTTGGCGCTGAGCGCCTCCTCCTTGGACCCGTCGGACTCTGGCTTGAGGAAAGGCAGCGGCAGGCGGGAAGTGGACAGGTGGTAGGGCGAGACGGACCCCCATCATACCGGCTGAAGCGTCCCGGCGCTTCGCGTTGACGTTACGGCTTCCCCCCGGGAGCCCGGTTACCTGAGCGGATTAGGACCGCTTAAACATCCCTATGTGTCAGTTTGCCTTGAGAAGGCAACAAATTTTTCTCGTTATCACCTGCGTTAAAAGCGGTTCTTCCACGCTCGCAAGGCGACGAACACCGCCTCGGGATCGCTTTCCGGCGGTAGGTCGACGGACCGGGCCAGGGCCGGCTGTCCGCTGCGCAGGAACGGGTTGGTCGCCCGTTCCGCGCCCATGGTCGAGGGGATCAGGAAGCGGCCTTCCGCCTTGGCGCGCTCGGCCTCGGCGAAGCGCGCCTTCAGGTCCGGATTGTCCGGATCGGCAGCCAGGGCGAAGCGTGCGTTGGAGAGTACGTAGTCGTGGCCGCTGAACACCTGCGTCGCGTCGGGCAGATCGTCGAAGCGCCGCAGGGAGCGGTACAGGGTCTCGGGCGGGCTCTCCATCACCCGCCCGCAGCCGAGGGTGAACAGGGTGTCCCCGGCGCAGACGAGGCCGGCCTGGGCGAACCAATAGGTCACGTGGTCGGCGCAGTGGCCCGGCGTCTCCCAGACCTGGGCTTCCAGGCGGCCGATCGCGACGGTGTCGCCCTCTCGCACCGTCACGTCCACCTGAGGGACCGCGTCCCCGGCCTTGGCGGGGGCGACCACCCGGGCCCCGGTCGCCTGCTTCACCGCCGGGATGCCCTCGACATGGTCGCCGTGCCGGTGCGTGACGAGGATGTCGGTCAAGCGCCAGCCGGTCTCGTCGAGGGCCTTCAGGACCGGCCCGGCCTCCGGGACGTCGATCGCCGCGCAGGCGCCGGTCGCCGGATCGCGGATGAGCACGCCGATATTGTCGCTGCGGCAGAGGAAGGTGCGAATCTCGGTCTCGGCGGCCATCGGACGGGGTCTCCCAGGAACGCGAAGGGGCGCGAAATCTGTTGCCGTGAACAGGTGATGGTCCCGCCGGGTTCCTCGGACGCTTGCCGCGCGGCGCGCGGCTCACCATTGAGTACAACGACCGTTCCGATCGCGATCTTCTGTTCCCATGCGTCTCGACGTCAACGGCTTGCGGGCCTTCTACGCCAGCCCTCTGGGCCGCACGACGCATCGTGTGGTCGGCCGCGCGCTCCACGATTTCCTCGGCTCGGTCTCGGGGCTGCGCGTCCTCGGGATCGGCTACGCGACGCCCTATCTCGGGCCGGTCCACTATATCGCCGAGCGCACGCTCGCCTTCATGCCGGCCACGCAGGGCGTGGTGAACTGGCCGAGCACCGGGCGTTCCTGCGCGGCTTTGGCCGATCCCACCATGATGCCGCTGCCCGAGGCCGCCATCGACCGGGTCATCCTGGTCCACGCCCTCGAATCGGTGGAGAGCCCGACAGAGCTGCTGCAGGAGGTCTGGCGGACCCTCACCCCGGGCGGCCGCATGATCCTGGTGGTGCCCAACCGCCGGGGCGTCTGGGCGCGCCGGGAGGCGACGCCCTTCGGTCACGGCCAGCCCTACAGCCGCTCGCAGCTCGGACGGCTGATGCGGGATACGCTGTTCTCGCCGGTGAGCTGGGCCGAGACCCTGTACATGCCGCCGGCACGCTCGCGCCTGATGCTGCGCACCGGACCCGCCTGGGAGTGGCTCGGCACCAGCCTGTCCCTGCCCTTCGCGGGCCTGCACGTGGTCGACGCGACGAAGCAGCTGTACCGGCCCGTCGCCGTGCAGCAGGTGCGGCGCGCCCGCCGTCTCGCGCCGGCCCGTGTGCTGGTGCCGGCCCCCTCCCCGGGCTGATCCGGATGCGCGATCCCCATCCACGGCGGTCGATGGTCCAGGACAGCGTGCGATCCGGTTGGACCTGATGAGCCTCGACCTCACCACCCAGCAGTTCCTGCTCGCCCTGTCGGCCCTGTTCTCGATCGTGAACCCGATCGGGGGTGCGTTCATCTTCGCGCAGGTGACGAGCGCCTTCAGCCACGCCGAGCGCGTTCTGCTGTCGCGGCGGATCGGCGGTTACGCCGCCCTGGTGATGCTCGGCGCCCTCTGGGCGGGTACGCCGATCCTCAATTTCTTCGGCGTCACGCTGGGGGCGCTGCGCATCGCCGGCGGACTCGTGGTCATGTCGTCGGCCTGGACGCAGCTAAACCGGCCGGAGGCGCGGGAGGCGCGCAAGCAGGCCGAGGCCTCGGGCTCGGCGGGCCGCGGCGCGGTCTCGACAGAGCCGCAGGGCGATCCGGCACCGGGCCCCCTCTCCGACATCGCCTTCTTCCCCCTGACGCTGCCGTTCACCACGGGACCGGGGACGATCGCGGTTGCCATCACCCTGGGGGCGAACCGGCCGACGGCCTATGCGGAGCGGTTCAGCTTCTACATCGGCGTCACGCTGGCAGCCCTCGCGGTCGCCGCCACGGTCGCCGTGCTCTACGCCTCCGCCGACCGGGTGGTGGCGTTCATAGGCCCGGCCCGCGCCCGGGTGATGGGCCGCCTCTTCGCCTTCCTGCTGCTGTGCGTCGGCACGCAGATCCTGGTGAACGGCCTCCTGGACGTGTTCGCCCCCCTCGCTGCGGCCCGCTGACGTCCGCGCGCGCACCCGTCATTCGCGAAGTGCTGAGGGCCGCCCCGGATCGGATCGTTTCGACGGGCCTTTCCCGTCACATGCCGGATATGCGGAGGGGTCCTCTATCCGTCCGGACGAATCTGCCAAATTGACGATTAGGTCTGCCGTATATCGATAAATGTAAAATAATAACTCATATAATCGACGATTATTGCGTTGTAATAAAGTATAAATCTTTTTTAATGATCGCACGTTAGACGGAGATTTGAGAGGAAAACTGATAAGACATGGCTTGCGTCGTTTCCTGTGGCGCGCCAGATCTTTCCAGAACTCGGCTGCGGCGAAGCGAAAGCTTCCGGGTCCAACCGTCGAAGAAAGAGATCCAGGAACGGAGTGCCTACCGTGGCGACGGACGCCAATCCGAGACGCCTATCGCCGGGGGGACGCGAAGGGACGGCGCACGCGACCGCGCTCGGCCCAGGCCAGCGTCACCGGTGGGTCTCTCCGCCCCGTCGGCACCGGCATGATCGGATCCTTCCCTCACGAAGGCCCGAGAGCCCTTTGCGCGATCGCGCCGTCGGGAGCCCGCACCGCGTCCCCGGAGCGCCCGTGCGGGCTGGTCCCGTGACCCCCGAATGCCCGCAGGCCCGGTGCCGCGCGTGCCGAGGCCGTCCTGCATGAATCAGCAAGGAGACAGCGCATGACCGACACGTCCCAGAGTAAAGTTCCGGCCTGGTACAGCCCGGACGAGATCCAGGACATCCAGCGCGATCTTCTGGGCTCTGCCGCGAAGGTTCTCGTCCTCTGCCTCGGCGGCAAGGGCGGCGTCGGCAAGACCACCATCGCCCTTCAGGTGGCCGATCTCTGTGCGGAGGCGGGTCCGGTGCTGGCGATCGACACCGATCCGGCCAACCGGCATTTCCACACCGCGCTCATGCAGGAGACCAATCCCGGCAGCGACAATTTCGTGGCGCGCAGGTCCGGAATCACCGGCTTCCGGCAGCGCCTGCGTGCCGAAGACAGCACGGGGCGCGTCGACCCGACCCTGTGCCAAGACCTGATCGAACGGGTCATCGAGACCCCCGAACGCTTCATCGTGGTCGACTTCCCGGCCGGCGATACCGAGACGACGCGCCGCTGTGCCGAGATCATCGTGGAGAGCTGCCGGGAGGCGAATATCCGCCTCGCTGTGGTCGTCGCGGCCGGCGCGGTCGATCCCACCGCCCTGGAGGTCCTCAGGGAACTCCGGCCCATGCTGATCGAGTGCGATCGGGCGATCCTGGCCAAGAACACCGCCCAGGCGACGAATTTCGATTATCTCGAATCGTCCGATCTCGTGCGCTCCCTGCGCAAGCAGTCGAACTTCCGCGTCATCGAGGTGGAGCGGATCGGCGAGCGGCTGATCGAGGCCCTGCGGGTCCAGCACATGACCTGGCAGGCCCTGGCGAACAGCGCGCCGATGCGCCTTCGGGTCGAGGGCCGCCGCCTGCGGCGCAACTTCCACACGGCGTGGCGGGATGCCCTTCGGCCGTGACCAACCTCGAGCGGTTCTACCGGTCGGTCCATGGCCGCGATCTGCAGCCCTGGGAGCGCCAGCTCGCCGTGCGGATCGCGGCCGCCCTCAACACCACGACGGACGACGACTTCGTCGTCCACCTGCTGCTCGTGTACATGTCCACCAACGCCATCACCAACATGTACAACGAGCTGGTGGCGGCGCGGAATCGTCTGGCCGAAGACAACCAGGATCTGATCCGGGCGCTGACGGGCGACCTGCGCCGCAACAGATTGATGAGCTACGTGCTGCTCGGTGTGGCAGCCCTCGGCGTCCTCGTGAGCGCCGGGATCCTCGGCACCGTCCTCAGCCTGTCGCACGGGTCCGCGGCCAGCGCGACGCGGATCGCCGCCGCGCTGGAGGCCTGCGGGCAGCGCGGCGCCGCCGACACACCGCGCGGGTTCGGGATCGGCCGCTGATCCAGACGCATCCGGATTCCACTGCGGCGCCCGGTGCTGCGCCGGCAGCCAGGATTGCGTAAGCCTATTCGAGCCGGACAGACACGCTGTCGCTGGCGCCGGTCGCATCCAGGACCGAGATCCGGGCGAAGCCTGCGCCCCCCGGCACCCATTCTGCCCGCCGTCGCGGCGTCTGAATGACCGGCTGACCATCGACCAGCCAGGTGAGCGGTGGCACCCCGCCCAGGGCCTTCAAGGCGAGGCCCGGACCGCCATCCGCCGCGCCGTGGGCGTCCGCGCCGAGGCCGAGATCGATCCGCGCCCCGTCCGGCGGATACGCGATCCGCAGCGCCGGGCCCGCCGTCTCGGCCGCCTCGCGGCGCAGGTGCTGCAGCGGCGGCGGCAGGCGCCCCGTCCCCACGACCAGCGCATCCCGCGGCTGCGGGACCGGCTCGGGCTCGATCCCGAGGCGCGCGAAGGCGTCGAACAGGAGCGGCGCCGCGACCGTCCGGCCCACGAGCCCCGGCACCGCGGCGCCGTCCGGCCGACCGGCCCAGACGACGACCGTGACGTGACGGTCGAAGCCCGCCGCCCAGGCGTCGCGGTACCCGTAGGAGGTGCCGGTCTTGTAGGCGATGCGATTGGGCAGGGCGTTCTCCGGCGGTGGTGTCCCGCGCAGGATGTCGGCGACGTACCAGGCGGCCACGGGCTCCGCGACGCGGTGCCGGGCTTCGGCCGCGACCCCGTCGGCGCGGCGCAGCAGGTCTGGAACGGCGCCGCCGCGGGCGAGGCCGGCATAGAGACGGGCGAGATCGGTGAGCGTGATTCCGAGCCCGCCCAGTGCGACCGGCAACCCCGGCGCGGCCTCTCGGGGGAGCTGGATCCCGGCCCCGGCGGCGCGCAGCCGGGCGATGAAGCGGGCGGGCCCCACCGCGTCCATCAATTCGACCGCCGGCACGTTGAGCGAGAGCTGCAGGGCCCGGCGGGCCGTCACCGTGCCCTGGAAGGTCAGGTCGAAATTCTCCGGGGCGTAGCTTGCCGAGAAGCGGGCGGGCCGGTCTTCCAGCAGCGTCTCGGGATGTGCGAGGCCGTCCGCGAAGGCCATGGCGTAGACGAACGGCTTCAGCGCCGAGCCGGGGGAGCGCACCGCCAGGGTCATATCGATGGCGCCGCGCCGGGACGGGTCGAGGTAGCCGGCGCTGCCCACCTGGGCGAGCACCCGCCCGTCACGATTGTCGAGGACGAGGATCGCGGCCGAGAGGTCCGGCCCGGCGGCGGCTGCGCGCTCGGCCGCCAGCGCTTCCAGTCTCGCCTGCAGGCGGCCGTCGATGGCAAGGCGGATCGTTGCAGCCTCCGGGTCGGCCGCGACCGCCTCCTCGGCGGCATGCGCCGCGAGCATCGGGAACGGCCGGCGCGCCGTCGGCACCGGCTCGGCCCGGGCGGCCTCGGCCTCGGCCGCGGTGAGGATGCCGCGGGCCTGCGCGACGGCCAGGACCCGATCGCGGGCGGCGCGGGCGCGCTCCGCGAACCGGTCCGGTCGGCGGGTCTCGGGCGATTGCGGCAGGGCGACGAGGAGAGCCGCCTGCGCCGCGGTCAGCCGCACCGGCTCCCGCCCGAAATACGCGATGCTCGCCGCCCGGACGCCCTCCAGCGGACCGCCATAGGGGGCCAGCGCCAGATAGAGATCGAGGAGCCCGGACTTCCCGAGACGTCGCTCCAGCGCGACCGCGCGCACCATCTGGCGGAGCTTGGCCGCGAGGGAGCGCTCCCGCCGCGGCTCGACCAGGCGGGCCACCTGCATCGACAGGGTCGAGGCACCCGACACGATGTGGCCCCGGACAAGCCACTGGAGGGCGGCGCGCAACACCGCGGCCGGATCGATGCCGGGATGATCGGCGAACCGGCGATCTTCGAAAGCGAGCAGCATGGCCCGATAGCGTGGATCGACCGTCTCCGCGGTGACCGGCAGGCGCCAGCGCCCGTCCGCCGTCGCGAAAGGGCGCAGCAGCGTGCCGGCCCGGTCCAGCACCACCGTCGAGCGCGCCTCTGCGGGGCTGAGGTCGAGGGGGGGAAGCGCGTCGGCGAAACGCCAGAGCGCGCCGACGCCGGCCACAAGGAGGCTCAGACCGAGCGCGGCGGCTCCGAAAGCCAGCCGCGAACCGATGCGCCGCGCCCGCGGGGGCGCCGGCCTGCTCGGATCGGACCCGTCGTGCGGCACGCATCCCCCCGGTTCCGGCTCCGACGGCGCAGGATTTACCGTTCCGGCGCGGCCGACAAGTCCTCCGGCGATCCCGGGCGCCGACCGCGCGCGACCGTCCGGTCCGGGCGAGGCCCGACCCTACGCCGTGCCGACCACGCGCAGGTCCTCGAGGACGGGGCGATCCGGGCGGTTCATCCGGACCGGGAAGGGCACGACGTTGGAGGGCATCGGGGCCGCCACCGGCCCGGAGGGCGGCGGCGCCACCTTGCCGGGCTTCGTCCAGCGCCCGATCCGCTTGAAATAGGTCCGCCTCGCCAGCCAAGCGGGAATAGGCCTGCCCTTCTGCATGATCTGCCCCTCGTCGAACCGACCCGCGTCCCCCTCAGACACGCAACCCGTACGCGCCGAGCGTCTCGAATCGCGGCTGTATGCGCGATACCATCGGATCCCGGGGCACCCCGCATCCCCCGTTTGGGTGACGCGGGGCGTGAGGGCCTCCGGTCAGGCGGCCGCCGTCTCTTTCGCGCGCTCCAGGGCCAGCTTGGTGACGGCCACTTGGTCGATCTTGCCGGTGCCGAGCATCGGGATCGCCTCCAGCACCACGACCTCGGCCGGGATCGCCACGTCCGAGGCGCCACGGCTCTTGGCGAAGCTCTGATAGGCCGCCCGGGTCGCGCCCGTCTCCTGCGTGAACAGGACCAGCCGCTCGCCCTTGCGCGGGTCCGGCAGCGCCGCCACGGCGCTCGGACGATCGGGCCAGAGTTCGGCGGCCAACGCCTCGACGCCGGCGAGCGAGACCATCTCCCCCGCGACCTTGGCGAAGCGCTTCGCCCGGCCCTTGATCGTCACGAAGCCCATCGGGTCGATCGCCACGATGTCACCGGTGTCGTGCCAGCCCCCCGGAGGCGGCTCCAGGACGCCCGGCTTCTCGGCGCGCAGATAGCCCAGCATGATGTTGGGGCCGCGTAGCGACAGGCGGCCGCCCTCGTCGATCCCCGGCACCGGGTCCAGGCGGGTCTCGATACCGGGCAGGATCCGCCCGACCGTGCCGAAGCGGTTGAACATCGGCGTGTTGAGCGCCACGACCGGTCCGCATTCGGTGACGCCGTAGCCCTCCAGGATGCGCAGCCCGAACTTCTCCGCATAGGTCCTCCGGGTCGTCTCCTTCACGGCCTCGGCGCCGGCGACGACGTAGCGCAGCGAGCGCAGGTCGTAGGAATGGGCGGCCCGGGCATAGCCCGTGAGGAACGTGTCGGTCCCGAACAGAACGGTGCTGTTCGAGCCGTAGATCAGCTCCGGGACGATCCGGTAGTGCAGCGGCGACGGGTAGAGGTAGACCGGCACGCCCGAGACCAAGGGCAGGATCAGCCCGGCCGTCAGGCCGAAGGCGTGGAACACGGGCAGGACGTTGAACACCTTGTCCATCGGCCCGAAATCGATCCGGGCCGCCACCTGCGCCACGTTGGCGAGCATGCAGCGGTTGGCGAGCACCACACCCTTCGGCGTGCCCTCGCTGCCCGAGGTGAACAGCACCGCCCCCGGATCCTCGCCGCGGCGGGCCACGAGGGGGCGCCGGGGCGCGAGAAAGCCCCGGATCTTGTCCCCGGTGGTGATGCCGGCCCGCACGTCCTCCAGGTAGACGAGCTCCACCGAGTCGCGGATCGCCTCCACGAGCGGTCCGAGCCGCCCCTTCTCGATGAAGGCCCGGGAGGTGAGGATCCGGCTCACCTCGGCCGCCCGGCAGGCGGAGAGGACGTTGGCGGGGCCGGCCGAGAAATTGATCATCGCCGGGACCCGGCCCGCGGAAGCCAGCGCGAACAGCGTCACGGCGGCGCCGTTGGCGTTCGGCAGCATGACGCCGATCCGCCCGCCGAGGGGCGCGAGGGGCATCAGCTTGCGGCCGAGGATGTTGGCGCCCATCACGAGCCGGCCGTAACTGAGCTTTCCGCCGACCGGGTCCTCCAGGGCGTTGCGGCGCCAGCCGTGAAGCTCGCCCGCTTCGATCAAAGCCGCCATCAATCCGCGGTCGATGTCGGTGGTGCGGAAGACGAGGTCCGACATGATGCCGTAGAGGGCCGCACCGGCCGCCTGCCGCCGCGCCTTGCCCTTGAGGGCCGGGTCCACCGTCAGGCGCACCGGCGGCATCACCGTCACGACGACTTTGGGCCACCAGCGGCGGCTGACCTGCCGGCGGGAGAGGCGCGAGAAGGCGGTGCGCTCCAGCCCGTCGATCTTCACGGGCACCACCATCGCGTCGGACTTGTCGGCGATGAGCCCGGCGCCGTCATAGACCTTCATCAGGCTGCCGGTGACGGTGAGCCGACCCTCGGGGAAGATGATCAGGGTCTCGCCGCCCTTGACCGCATTGATCAGCGTCCGGGTGGCCAGCGGCCGGGTCGGGTCCAGGGGCATCGCCTTGGTGACGCGCAGGAACGGCCGCACCCACCAGCGCTGCGCGATTCCGCTGTCGATGGCGAAGACCGGCTCCTGCTCGAGGAGCGACAGGGCCAGCGGCGCGTCGAGAAACGAGACGTGGTTGAGCGCCACGATGGCGTTCGGCCCGGCCGCCGCGAGGTTGTCGAAGCCCCGGACTTCCAGGCGATAGAAGGCCCGGAACAGGATCGACAGGGCGTCGCGGAACGGGCTGGTCGGTAGGGTCGCGAACACGATCGCGCCGACGAGGACGTTCAGCACCGCCACCACGGCGAGAAGGCTCGCGATCGACAGGCCCGCGCCCTGCAGACCCGCGAGCGCCAGGGTGCCGGCCACCATGAAGGCCGCCGTCATGACGTTGACCGCGCCGATGATTCGCGCCCGCATCGCCTTCTCGGCCCAGGCCTGCACGGCCGCGAAGGACGGGACGATGTAGAGGCCGCCCGAGACCGCGAGTCCGAGGAAGTCGATCCCGGCGCGCAGGCCGTGGCCGGTCTGCAGGAACGCGAGGGGCCCGATCGGCTCCGCGGGGGGCGCCGGGAGATGGCCGACCGTCCAGGCGAGATCGAGGCCGAACAGCCCCATCAGAACCGCGCCCACCGGCGTCGGCAGCAGCACGATCCGGCCGCTGGCGAGCCACGAGGCGAGGCCGGAGCCCAATGCGATGCCGATGGAGAAGAGCGCCAGGAGCAGCGTGATCACCGTCTCGGTGCCGTTGAAGGCGCCGCGGACCAGGACGGGCAGCAGCGACAGCACCACCACGCCGACGAGCCAGAACCAGCTCACGGTGAGCGAGCCGCGCCACAGGCGCGTGTCGGCCCAGAGGTCGCGCAGCAGCGCGTAGGTGGAGCGGGCGACGTTCGGGTCGACGCGCAGGTCCGGTGCCCCCTCCCCGGTCGCCGGGATCATCCGGGCCGAGAGCCAGCACAGGACGGCGAAGCCCATCACCAGGGCGCCGAACACGATTCCGGACCCGCCCATCGCCGAGGCCGCGCCCGCCGCGATCGTCCCCAGCAGAATCGCCAGGAAGGTCGCCGCCTCCACCAGGGCGTTGCCGGCGGGCAGCTCCTCGCGCCGGAGATGGTCCGGAAGGATCCCGTACTTGATCGGGCCGAACAGGGCCGCGATCGTTCCGAACAGGCCGAGCGCGACGAACAGGATCGGCACGGAATGCAGCAGGAAGCCGAGCACGGCGGCGCCGGCCGCGAAGATCTCGGCGAACTTGAGCCGCCGGGCCATCAGGGCCTTGTCGTACCGGTCGGCCCATTGGCCGCCGAGCCCTGACAGGATGAAAAACGGCCCGATGAAGACGGCGCTCGCCAGGGTCACCAGGACGCCGGCATGGGCATCCGCCTGGCCGCCGATGCCGAACAGGATCAGGAAGGCCAGCGCGTTCTTGAGAAAATTGTCGTTGAACGCCGAGAAGAACTGGCACCAGAACAGCGGCGCGAACCGCCGCGCAGTCATCAGGGTACGGAACATGGCATTCTCTCGGTTCCGACCCTGACTGGCCTACGAGAGACGGTCAGGTCAAATCGGACCGATGCGAACGCACAGGGATCACGGCCGTCGCGGTGTCGGACCGTGTGAACCGGCACCGCCCGTGGCGGATCGGCCGGCAGGCCGCGTCAGGTCTTCGGGGCCAGGCGCTCCTTCCGCCCGACGTGCCGGGCGATGAGGGCGTGCAGCGAGGCGCCGAGGTCGTAGGACCAGTACATGTGGGCCGCGAGCGTCGTGATCACGAAGAGCGCGGCCCCGGCCGCACAGGCCGGCAGCAGCAGCAGGAACGTCAGCACCATCCCGACGGCGGTCCGCTCGGCCAGAGAGGCCTGCGGCCAGGGATCGATCGGCAGGGAGAAGCGTCGTCCGGTGCGCATGGCTGCGACCCTCGATGGTTCGGCATGACGCGGTACAGGCAGTCAACAGCTGTGGCCGTCGGACGTTGCGTCGCCGGAACGGAATTCGGCCGCCCCGTGACGATGCGGCCCGGTCCGACGACGCAACCGAGGGCGCCGATCCGTGTTGCCGGTTCGATCTGTCGACGGTGAGGTGGGTATGGCACGGGTTGCGGTCGTCACTGGGGGCACGGCCGGGATCGGGCTCGCCACGGCCCATGAATTCGCTGCGCGCGGCTGGTCGGTGGCGGTGATCGCACGGGATCCGGGTCGTCTCGCCGCGGTGGAGCGGGCGCTGGCCGCCTACGGCCAGCCGGTCCTGGCGATCGGGGCCGACGTGGCCGATTCGCAGGCCGTGGACGGGGCCGCGGAACGGGTGGAGCGCGAACTCGGCCCGATCCGCGCCTGGGTCAATAACGCCATGTCGACCGTGGTGAGCCCGGCTGATCGGATCACGCCGGACGAATACCGGCGGGTCACCGAGACCACCTATCTCAGCCAGGTCTACGGGACGCTCGCCGCCCTGCGCTTCATGAAGCGGCGCGATCGCGGCGCGATCATCCAGGTCTCGTCCGGTCTGGCGATCCGGGCGGCGCCGCTGCAGGCGCCCTATTGCGCGGCGAAGTTCGCGGTGTCGGGCTTCACCGACGCCCTGCGCTGCGAACTGCTGCACGACAGGGTCAATGTCAGCCTCAGCGTGATCTACCTGCCGGCGGTCAACACGCCCCAGTTCAACTGGGCGCGCAACCGCACCGGGCACCGCCAATTCGCGCCGGATCCGGTCTTCGACCCGCGGCTCTGCGCCGAGGCGATCCTGTACGCGGTCGAGCATCCGCGCCGGGAGGTCTGGGTCGGGCGCTCGTCGATGATGATGGCCGCAGCGCAGGCGCTGGCGCCGGCGCTCGCCGACCGCAAGGCTGCATCCATGTGGTCGGCGCAGCTCTCCGACGAGACCATTCCCGCCATGGCGGGCAACCTCTACGAGCCCGTGCCCGGTTCCGTCGGGATCGACGGCCGATTCTCCGACAGGACCAAGGCGAGCCGGACCGAGTTCGCCACGAGCCGCACCCGCGATCTCCTGGTCGCCGGCCTCGCCGGGCTGGCGCTGGTCGGGCTCGCCGGCACCGTCCATGCCGCCCGATCGGCGCGCCGGCTGCCTCAGAGGACCTGACGGCTGCGTCCGAGCGCGCCGCCTGTTACACGATCCGCCTCGAGGAAGGTCCACCACGATGCCCGGCTACCTGCCCTTCGCGGGCGCCCTGAAGCTGCCCGCCTATACCTGCGACAATTGCGGCTTCTGGCAGCGGCACTTCGAGACGCCGGCCGCCTGCCCGATGTGCCTCGACGCCCGCCACGTGGTGCCGCAGGATGGCTGGCGCTTCCGCACCGCCCGCGAGGCGCAGGAGGCGTTCCCCTGTCACTGGCAGGAGCTGGAGCCGGGCGTCTGGCGCTTCTGGAACGAGCCGGTCTCCGGCATCGGGCCCTCCGCCTACCTGATCCAGACCGAGCACGGGAATATGGGCTTCGAGGGCTGCCCGGTCTTCAGCGAGGCCGCCCTCGACCAGATCGCCCGGCTCGGCGGCATGGCGGCCCTCTCGGCCTCGCACCCGCATTCCTACGGGGCGCTGCCGCAGCTCCAGGACCGGTTCGACCCGGAGCTGTGCCTGCCGGCGGCCGACTTCACCTGGAGCGCCGCGCTCCAGGTGAGCTGGCCCTACGACGATTTCCTCGAGCCCCTGCCCGGCTTGGAACTGCACCGGACCGCCGGCCATTTCGATGGCCACGCGGTCCTGTACGACCGGTCGCGGAAGATCTGCTTCTGCGGCGATGCGCTGAAATTCGAACTCGACCCAGACGATTTTCGCCGCGCCACCACGATCTCGGCCCACAAGGCCTTCGTCCGCGGGGTACCGCTCACGCCGAGCGAACTGCGCCGCTACCGCGACGTGTTCGAGCGACTCGACTTCGTCCAGACCTGGACGCCGTTCGAGCCCGCACGCAATTGCGGGCGGCCCGAGGTCCTGGCCTTGCTCGACCAGCTGATGAGCGGCCGGTCTCACGCGGCTCCGGTGCCGCTCGACGGGCTCCGGCCTCAGGGCCGGTAGAGCGGATCGTTCTCCAGGCGGATCGGCTGGCCGTGGGGCGTGGCCTCCGCGGCCCGCAGGAAGGCCGCGGTCCGCGCCGCGACGGTCTCGGGTCCGGCCACGCCGCGCTCGGCCAGGAGCGCCTCCAGCGTCGCGAGCCACGCGCCGTAATCGGCCGCCTGCTCCGGCGCGCCCGCCGGGCGGATCTCCCGCCCGAGGCGCGCGGCCCATTCCGACCACGTGAACACTCCGGCTTCCCGCAGGGCGACCACCAGGGCGAAGACCTGCGCCTCCCAGGGCGCCGCGAAGGCGTTCGGCGACGGATCGGTCACGCGGGCTCCAGATAGGGTTCGAAGGCCGCCACCGTGACGATGCCGCCCGGATCGCCGCTCTCGCCCCACAACTCCTGCGCGGTGAAGGCCACCGTGTAGAGCCATGTCGGGTTCTCGCCCGCCCCGTAGGCGTTGGTGTCGGGGAAGACGAAGACACCGTCGACGCGCACGATCCGGCCGTGCCTGCCCCGGACGTAGCGCGGCAGCCGCGTATGGCCGGTTGGGTGATCATTGCGCGCCCGGATCGCGTCGCCCACCGCGAAACGGGCCGCGGCAGCGGCGGTGCGGCTGCTCGGGAAGCCGGCCCGGAAGCGCTCTTCCAGTCCCTCGCGGTGCAGGACGCGCGCGACAGGCTCGGCCGGGGCCGCGGACTTGCCGGCCTCGATCTCCGCCTGCGTCGCCAATCCGGTGGCGGTGACCTGCTTCTCCAGGGCCTTCAGCCAGATCTCGTAGTAGCTCGCCGCAAGGTACTCCGCGGGCGGCAAGGATTCCCGATTGGCGCGGCTGCCGTCGAGGTTCCACGCACCCGTGTAGCCCATGGCCATCGCCATCGCGAAGACGCGGCGCTCCCAAGGGGCGTGGAAGACCGGCTCGTCCGGCTCCGGCGTCACCGGCCCGAAGCCGTGGCAGCCGCCGAGATCCTGGGCGCCGTTCATACCGGCATCTCCACGGGCGAGGCCGGTATGCCCTTGGGCAGGCCCGTGCCGATCATGGAATCGCGGGTCACGAGGGCGGCCAGCGACTCCTCGGAAAAGCCCTCCGTCTCGGCAGGCCGCATGGGCAGGACCATGTAGCGGGTCTCGGCCGTCGAGTCCCAGACGGTGATGCGGGTGGTTTCCGGCAGCGTCACCCCGAACTCGGCGAGAACGCCGCGCGGGTCGATCACCGCCCGGGCCCGATAGGGCGGCGCCTTGTACCAGACCGGGGGCAGGCCGAGCACCGGCCACGGGTAGCAGGAGCACAGGGTGCAGACGACGAGGTTGTGCGTCTCCGGCGTGTTCTCGACCACCACCATGTGTTCGCCGCCGCGGCCGCCGATCCCCAGTTCGGCGATGGCCGGCGTGGCGTCGGCCAGGAGCCGCGCCCGGTATGCGGGATCGGTCCAGGCCCGTGCCACGACCCGGGCGCCCGCATGTGGGCCGACCTTGGTCTCGTAGAGTTCGACCAGGGCATCGAGGGCCGCCGGGTCGACATAGCCTTTCTCGGTGAGCAGGGATTCGAGGGCGCGCACCCGGGCCTCCACCGGCGACAAGGCGCTGCCATGGTGATGATCGTGCTGATGATCGTGGTGATCATGCTCATGATCGGCGTGATCGTGGCTCATCCCGCTCTCCTGGCTGCGCGCAGTGTGCATCCCCCGAGGGGGCGGCGCCAGTCCGGCTGCGCGGATCCGATCCGTCCGTCTTGCCGGGCGCTCTGCCTAAATTCCCTGTCACGTTCGGGAGCGTTTGGCATCGGTTCAGAATTTTACCGCTACCGACGTTAGAGCGATTCCAGTAAATCGGTGTTGGAGGCGGAAAGATTCATGACTGATGCTGCTGCGGACCTGCCCGACGCCGTCGTACGTGCCCGGGATGACAGCTACGCCGCAGCCATCGGCCAGCACCTCGTCCTGCCGATCCGCGAGTATTTCCGGGTCGTCGAGCAGGAGCCGCTGCCGGCGCAGCTCGCCGCCTTGGTTACCCGGTTCGAGGTAGCGATCAAGGCGCATGGCGACACGGTGCCCTTCGACTTCCGCGGCGACATCATCAAGGCCTTGCCGGCTCTGCGCACCTTCGCGCTGTCGCTCGTCGGCGATGTGAGCCGCGCCGACGATCTGGTGCAGGAGACCTTCGTGAAGGCCTGGGCGAACCAGCAGAAGTTCCGGCCGGGCACGAACTTCACCGCTTGGCTGTTCACCATCCTGCGCAACCAGTTCTACACGGACCTGCGCAAGACGCGGCGGGAGGTGGAGGATGTGGACGGGACGCATGCGGGTCAGATGAGCAGCCCCTCGGACCAAGAGGATGCCAGCACCCTCAAGGTCGTCTGGGAACGTCTCGGCGACCTGCCCTCGGCGCAGCGGCAGGCGCTGCTGCTGGTGGGAGCGGAGGGTCACACCTACGAGGAGGCCGCCCTGAAGCTCGGCTGTCAGGTCGGGACCGTCAAGAGCCGGGTGAGCCGGGCCCGGTCGTCGCTGCTCGATACCCTCGGCGTCGTGGTCTCGGGCCAGGCACCGGCTGTCTGAGCCGGCGGCTCGGCGGCATGCCGGTCCGGCTGATTGGTCTTCGGCGCTAAGGCGATCGTAAACCGTGGCCGCGTAGGCTCCTGGTGATCTCCGCGACGGGCCGCGCGCATGGACGCTTCGTCTCAAGACGGCGCAAGCGCCGCGCACCGGGGGCTGGCGCACCCGGTGGTCATCGCCTTCGGTCTTTGCCTCCTCGGACTCGCTTTCTCCTGGGCCATCTGGCGGCTCGGTCTCGTCACCGAGGATTCCGCCTGGATGAGCGCGTTCCTCTGTGCCGTCGTCTTTCTCAGCTTTCTGTCGGTCTGGTTCAGAGCGCTGATCTGGAACCTGAAGGCGTTCTGGGCGCTCGTCGTCTGGATCTGGACTCTCTTCGCCCGCTGATGCCCGGTGCAGGGCGGCGCGGCGGACGTGTTCCTTTCGCCGCGCCGTCCCGTGAGCCGGTGATGGAGCCGGCGGGACGCGACCGAACGCCCCTCACATCGGCGGCCGGCGCAGGTGCCAGTCGGTCGCCCGCTGATAGGCCTGTCCGATCCGCAGAGCCGTTGCCTCTTCGTATCCTCGGCAGACGATCTGCAGCGAGAGCGGCAGGCCGGAGCCGGTGAAGCCGTTCGGCAGAGCCAGGGCACAGAGGTCGAGCAGGTTGCCGAAGCGGGTGAAGCGCGACGGCAGGTGCGCCTCGTCGACGGCGGCGAGGGCCACGGCTGCGCTCTCGGTGGTCGGCGTCAGCAGGGCGTCGATCCCCTCGAGGGCGGCAGCGTATTGCTCTTTCATCGCGGCCCGCCGGTGAAGCGTGCCGAGGTACGCCTGGGCCGAGACCGTCGCGCCGGCCAGGATCCGCCCCCGCACGGCGTCGCCGAGTTGCGCGGACGGATCCTCCGCCAGGCTCCCATTGACGAAGTAGGCCTCCGCGTTGGTGATCTCGGTCAGCGCCATGCAGTCGCTGAACCGGAACGGCAGATCGACATCCACGATCTCCGCCCCCTGCCCGGCCAGGAGGTCCAGGGCCGCGTCGTAGGCGGCCAGCATGTCGGGGGCGACCCCGTCCCGTTCCGAGGCCGGCATCCGGCCGAGGCGCAGACCGCGGACGCCGCGGTTGAGCGTGGACCAGGGGGCCTCCGGCTGGATCCCGCGGGTGGTCGGATCGCGGGGATCGGGGCCGGAGATCGCCTCGTAGAGAAGCGCGGCATCCTCCACGGTGCGGGCCAGCGGTCCGGGCGTATCGAGGGTCATAGACAGCGGCACGATCCCCCAGGTCGAGACGCGCCCGACCGTCACCTTGAGCCCCGTCAGCCCGCAGAAGGCGGCTGGCAGGCGCACCGATCCGCCGGTGTCGGTGCCGATGCCCCAGGGGGCCATCCGGGCCGCCACCGAAACGCCGGTGCCGCTGCTCGAGCCGCCGGGGGTGCGCGGCGTCTCGGTGTCCCAGGGATTCCACGGTGTGCCGAGATGCTGGTTCGTGCCCCAGCCGCCATAGGCGAACTCCACCGTGTGGGTCTTGCCGAGCACGATCATGCCCTGGCCGATGAGGCGCTTGGCGATCGTCGCGGTGCGCTCCGCCCGCCGGGCCCGGTGGGCGGCCGAGCCGCCCATGGTGATCCGGCCCTCCAGGTCGATCAGGTCCTTGAGCACGACGGGGACGCCATGGAGCGGCCCCACGGCATGGCCCGACCGGATCGCCCGGTCGGCGCCCTCGGCGGCGAGTCGGGCATCGGCGGCGAAGACCTCCGTGAAGGCCTGGAGCTTGGGCTCCAGTCGGTCGATCCGCCCGAGAAGGGCATCGACGGCCTCGACCGGCGAGAGCGTCCGCCCCTGGATCGCCCGGGCGAGTTCGGCCGCGGAGGCGTGTACGGGATCGATGTCGGACATGGGTTCTACTGCACGCTGACGAGGGTGAGATCGACGAACCAGGATTGCGGCGAGACGAAACCGTGGATCTTCTTGGACATCCCGCGGGGATTGAGGTCGTGGACGACGAACAGCCAGGGCGGGTTGTCCACCAGGCGCTCGTGGGCGGTCTTGGTCTGCGCGTCGATCACCTTGGCGTCGGTGGTCTCGGCAAGCGCCTTCAGGGCCGCGTCGAACGGGTCATCCTTCCAGTTGGGGAAGTTGAAGCCGTTGGGCGGGAACCGGTCGCCCGCGAAGTAGCGGGCCATGACGGCGGGATCCGACGAGGGCGAGGAGACATTGAGCGCCATCGCCCCCTGAAGGTTCGGCGCGTCGGGGAGCGCCCGGGCGGCGTTCAGCAGAACCTGCCATTCGACGACGTTGAAGGTCAGATCGACGTTGCAGGCCTGCTTCAGGTTCTCCTGCAGGTACTCGTTCATCGGCATCGGCAGCATCTGGCCCGAGCCGGAGGAGGAGATCATCACCTTGAGGCTGAGCGGCTTCTTGTCGGTGAAGCCGGCCTCGGCCAGCAGCGCCTTCCCTTTGGCGGCGTCGAAGGTGTAGCGGTTCTTCGGGTTGCCGAAATTCGGGTCCTTGTCGTTCAGCCACCCCGTCGCCGGCTCGGCGGTCCCGTTGAGGAGTTCGACGATGCCCGCCCGGTCGATGCAGTAGTTCAGGCCCTGCCGGACGCGCACATCCTTCAGCGGGCTGTCCTTGGCGCCGATGTTGAAGAGGTAGGGCCAGACATGCGGGTAAGAGCCCGTGGTGATCGTGAAGCCCGCCTGTTTCAGCGACGGGATCGCGTCGGGCGCCGGTACCTCGATCCAGTCGACCTGGCCGGCCCGCAGGGCCGCGACCCGGGCATTCGCCTCCGGGATCGGCAGCAGCCGGACCTTGTCGACCTTGGCCATCCGGTCCGGGTCCCAGTAGCCGTCGAACTTGGCGAGATCGACCGCCTCCCGCGGGGCCACGCGGGTGATCCTGAACGGGCCCGTGCCGGCTGCCGGCAGCGCCGCGACCTTGCTCCAGTCGCGCCCCGCCTTCTCGAAGGAGGTGGGCGAGGTGAAGAGCACGTAGACCACCATGTAGGGGAAGTACGAGGCGACCTGCGTGGTGGTGATCTGCACGGTCGAATCGTCGATCTTCCTGTAGCTCCCGACGAGCGGCGCCCGCGCCCGTGTGATGCCGGCGCCCTGGGCCTCGAATTGCGGGCTGTCGTTCTTGAAGTAGCGGTCGAGATTCCAGATCACCGCGTCGGCGTTGAACGGCGTCCCGTCATGGAACTTCACGCCCTGGCGCAGGTGGAAGGTCCAGACCGCCTTGTCGTTCGGATCCTGCTCCCAGCGCTCGGCCAAAGCCGGGATGAGCCCGGCGAGCTTGGTGGTGCTCTTGAGATCCCACTGCACCAGCCCCTCGAAGATCGGGTAGCCGAGGAAGCGCATCCCCTCGAAGCCGTTGTTGGGCATGCCCGTCGTGGTAGGGATGTCGCTCGCCGTCATGGCGATGCGCAGGACGCTCTCGGCGCTGGCCGATCCCGTCAGGGCCACGGAACCCGCCAGGGCGGCGGCAATCAGGCGGCGAAATGTCATCCGGATCCCAATCGTCGTAGTTGCGGCGCGCCAAGCGCAATTCCCGCGCCACGCTCAAGTTTAGGTCCTGCGTTCGGCGAACAGAAGATGCCGGACTTCGCCTCTTGCGCGTGGCGTCAGCCGCGTCACGATAATAAAAAATGCGATTCGCCGGCCAACTCGGCGGCACCGCGAGGGAGATACCCGTGACCGACGAGACGCCGCGCGCCATCAACGGGGCCGAGAGCTTGGTCCGGACCCTTGTCGAGGGCGGGGTCGAGGTGTGCTTCACCAATCCCGGCACGTCCGAGATGCATTTCGTCGCCGCCCTCGATCGGGTCGAGGGGATGCGCTGCGTCCTGTTCCTGTTCGAGGGCGGGGCGACGGGTGCCGCCGACGGCTACGCCCGCATGGCCGACAAGCCGGCCTCGACCCTGCTCCATCTCGGGCCGGGCCTCGCCAACGGATTGGCCAACCTCCACAACGCCAAGAAGGCACGCACCCCCGTCGTCAACATCGTCGGCGAGCACGCGACCTACCATCGGGAATATAACGCCCCGCTCACCTCCGACATCGAGGGGCTGGCCCATCCGATGTCGTCCTGGGTGCGGACCGGGATGAGCGCGACCGAGATCGGCTCCGACGGCGCCGCCGCCATCGCGGCCGCCCGTACCGCCCCGGGTCAGGTCGCGACGCTGATCCTGCCGGCCAACACCGCCTGGGATCCCGGCACCGGACCCGCGCCCGTGCCGCCGATCCCCGAGCGTGCGCGGGCGAGCGACGACGCGATCGCGGCGGCCGTGGAGGCGCTCCGGAGCGGCGAGCCGGTGCTCCTGCATCTCGGCGACCGGGCAGTCCGGAACGAGGGCCGGGTGATCGCCGACCGGATCGCCCGCAAGACCGGCGCGCAGCTGATGGCCATGACGTCGAATGCCCGGATCGACCGCGGCGCCGGCACCGTGCCGATCGAGCGCCTGCCCTACCCGATCGACCAGGGCATCGCGGCCCTGAAGGACTTCCGCCACATCATCCTGATCGGCGCGACCCCGCCGGTGGGCTTCTTCGCCTACCCGGGCAAGCCGAGCCTGCTGGCGCCGGAGGGCAGCACCACGATCACGCTGGCGACGCCCGAGGAGGACCAGATCGACGCCCTCGAGCGGCTCGCCGAGGCCGTCGCGGCCCCGCCCGCCGAACCGGTCGCCGTCGGCCCGCGGCCGAAGCTCCCGACCTCAGGTCCGCTGGACCAGGACACGATCGGGCAGGTGCTCGGCGCGCTGATCCCCGAGGGCGCGGTGATCTGCGACGAGTCGATCACGACGGGGCGCAACTTCTTCGCCCTGACCCGGGATGCCGCGCCCCATACCTGGCTCCAGCTCAGCGGCGGGTCGATCGGCCTCGGCATCCCGATGGCGACCGGCGCCGCCGTGGCCTGCCCCGACCGCAAGGTCATCAACCTGCAGGCGGATGGCAGCGGTCTCTACACGGTGCAGGCGCTCTGGACCCAGGCCCGCGAGCGCCTCGACGTGGTGACGCTCGTCTGGTCGAACCGCTCCTACGCGATCCTGCGGGCGGAACTCGCCAATGTCGGCGCGCTCAATCCCGGCCCGAAGGCGCTCGGCATGCTGAGCCTCGACGATCCGGCGGTGGATTGGGTGAGCCTCGCCCGAGGATTCGGGGTCGCGGGGCGGCGGGTCGAGACCCTGCCCGACTTCATCGCGGCGTTCGAGCACGCGCTGGCCAATGCAGGTCCGCACCTCATCGAAGTGGCTCTGTGAGCGGCGCGACCTATCCCCTCCCCGGCCTCGACGCGCCGGTGGAGATCCGCCTCGACCGCTGGGGGCTGGCGCATATCCGCGCCGGCACGGCGCTCGACGCCTTCCGGGCGCAGGGGTTCAACGCGGCCCGGGACCGGCTCTGGCAGCTCGACCTCTGGCGCAAGCGCGGCCTCGGCCTGCTGGCGGCGGATTTCGGGCCCGGCTACCTCGCCCAGGATCGCGCGGCCCGGCTGTTCCTCTACCGCGGCGACATGGCGGCCGAGTGGGCGGCCTACGGGCCGCAGGACACGCGGGCCATCGTCACGGCGTTCGTGGCGGGGATCAACGCCTACGTGGCCCTGACCGAGGCGCGTCCCGAGCTGCGCCCGCCGGAATTCGCCGTGACGGACACGCGCCCGGCCCTGTGGCAGCCGGAGGACGTGGTGCGCATCCGCAGCCATGGGCTGATCCGCAACGTCCTGTCCGAGGTCGCCCGCGCACGGGTGCTCGCCCGTGCGGAGAGCCGGTCGGACGGGCTCGACGCGGACGACCTGCGCAAGCGGATCAGCCCGCCCCACGAACCCATCGTCCCGGACGGTTTCGACGCCGTCGACTGGCCGGACGATCTCCTCGACGACTTCCGACTGGCCACGGCGACGGTGGGGTTCAGCCCGGACCGGATGGCGGCGACCCGCGCGGAGGCCTGGGACTGGTCCAAGGTCGACGCGCACGGAGCCGTCACGCGCGGCCCCCGCAGCGTGCCGAAGGAGCCGGCCGAGGGCTCGAACAACTGGGCGGTGGCGCCGTCCCGCACCGCCACCGGACGGCCGATCCTGGCGAGCGATCCGCACCGGGTCTACCTGCAGCCCTCGCTGCGCTACGCCGTGCACCTGACCGCCCCGGGGCTCGACGTGATCGGGGCCGGCGAGCCGGCCCTGCCCGGCATCTCCATCGGCCATAACGGCCATGCCGCCTTCAGCCTCACCATCGCGCCGATGGACCAGGAGGATCTCTTCGTCTGCGAGACCGACCCGGCCGATCCCGATCGCTACCGCTCCGGCGACGGTTGGGCGCCGATCATGCGCATCACGGAGCGGATCCCGGTGCGCGGCGGACCGGACGAGACCGTCATCCTCGGCTTCACCCGGCACGGGCCGGTGCTTCGCGAGGACCAGGGCCGCGCCTTCGCGCTGCGGACCGTCTGGTCGGAGCCCGGCGCTGCCGCCTATCTCGGCAGCCTCGCCTATCTCGGCGCCACGACGCCCGAGGCCTTCGGCGAGGCCCTGCGCCATTGGTCGGCGCCCTCGGTGAACCAGCTCTACGCCGACACCGCGGGGCACATCGCGTGGTTCATGGCCGGCAAGGCGCCGGTCCGCCCCGGCCATGACGGATTGCTGCCGGTGCCGGGCGACGGCCGCTACGATTGGGCCGGCTTCCACGATCCCGGCGCCCTGCCCCGGAGCGTCGATCCGGCCTCGGGCTGGCTCGCCACCGCCAACGAGATGAACCTGCCGCCGGATTATCCCGCGGAGGATCGGAAGGTCGGGTTCGAATGGGCCGAGCCCTGGCGCGCCGGCCGTATCCGGGCGGTGCTCGGCGGGCCGGACCGGCACAGCCTCGCCGACTCGCAGGCGCTCCAGGGGGATGTCGTCTCCGAGCCGGCCCGGCGGCTGGCCGATCTGGTGCGGGCCCTGCCGGCGGCGGGCGATCCCGATGTCGCCGCGGCCCAGGCCGTGCTGGCGTCGTTCGACGGCGCGCTGCACCACGGCTCCGCGGGCGCGGCCCTGATCGAGGTGGTCTGGGTCCGGCACCTGCGCCCGGCCCTGCTCGCGGCGCTGGTGCCCGATGCCGGGACGCGGCGCCTGCTGCCGCCCGGCGATACGCAGAGCCTGATCGAGCGGCTGGAGACCGGTCTCGACCCGGCGGCGTGCGCGGCGCTGCTCACCGACGCCCTCGCCGCCGCCTACCGCACCTGCCGGGAGCGGATGGGCGCCGATCCGGCGGGTTGGTCCTGGGGCCGCCTGCACCACGCGCTGTTCGCGCATCCGCTGACCGCCCTGAGGCCCGATTCCCGCTGGGATATCGGTCCGCTGCCCGTGGGCGGAGCCGCGGCATCGGTCATGCACGCGGAGTACCGGACCGACACGTTCCGGCTCACCCACGGCGCCTCGTTCCGCATGGTCGTGGATGTGGGGGACTGGGACCGTTCGGTCTTCATCAACGTGCCGGGCCAGTCGGGGGACCCGGCAAGCCCGCACTACGCCGATCTGGCCCCGGTCTGGGGGCGCCAGGACTATGTGCCGATGCTCTACGGCCGCGCGGCCGTGGACGCGGCCACCGAGACGGTGATCACGCTGACCCCGAGCCCCGCCTGACCCGGCGGCCGGGACGGATTGGGACAGGACCTTGAAGATCTTCATCGCGGGTCTCGCCACAGAGACCAACACCTTCGCGCCCTTGCCCACCGGACAAGCGGCGTTTCACGCCGACTACGCCCGCCGCGACGGCAGCCGGAATTCGCCGAGCCTCAGCAATATCGGCCTCAAGGCCTGGCGCACGCTGGCCGAGGCGGACGGGCATACGGTGGTCGAGAGCCTCTCGACCTTCGCGCAGCCCGGCGGCATCACCCTGCGGGCCGTCTACGAGGCGCTGCGCGACACCCTGCTGGAGGACCTGAAGGCGGCGATGCCGGTCGACGCGGTGCTGCTGTTCATGCACGGCGCCATGGTGGCGGAGGGCTATGACGACTGCGAGGGCGACATCCTGGAGCGGGTCCGCGCCATCGTCGGGCCGGACGCCACGATCGGCGTCGAGCTCGACCTCCACTGCCATCTCACTGAGACGATGCGGACCAACGCCGACGTCATCGTGATCTACAAGGAATACCCGCACACCGACATCGTCGACCGCGCCCGCGACCTGTATCCGTTGGTCGTCAAGACGGTGTCGAAGGACATCCGGCCGGTGATGGCGTACGCCGACTGCCGGATCGTCAACATGTGGCGCACCAGCCGCGAGCCGGTCGCGGGCTTCGTGCGCCGGATGGAGTCCCTGGAGGGGCGCGACGGCATCCTGTCGGTCTCCTTCGGGCACGGCTTTCCCTGGGGCGACGTGGCGGATGTCGGTGCCAAGATGCTGGTCGTCGCCGACGGTGATGCCGGCAAGGCGCAGGCGCTGGCCGATGAGCTGGCCGGCGCGGTCTGGGCGATGCGGGAAGAGGCCGCGAGCCGCTGCGATACGATCGACGCGGCCATCGATTTCGCCCTCGCCTCCGCCGACCCGCGCCCGATGGTCCTCGCCGACTTCGCCGACAATGCCGGCGCGGGCGCGCCTTCGGACAACACCGCGATCCTCGCCCGCCTCGCAGAGCGGGGCGTCAAGGACGTGGCCCTCGGCCTGATCTGGGATCCCGGGGCGGTCGGCATCTGCCACGAGGCCGGGCTCGGGGCGTCTTTCACGCTGCGGATCGGCGGCAAGTGCGGCGTGACCTCCGGGAACCCGGTGGACCTGCGCGTCACGGTGCGCGGCCTGTCGGACAACCACAGCCAGACCGGCCTCAGCGGCGGCCACGCCCATCTCGGCCCCGCGGCCTGGGTCGAGGCGGACGGGATCCACGTGGTGCTGACCCACAAGCGCCAGCAGGCCTTCGCGCCCGACGCGTTCACGGGTCTCGGCCTCACCCTCGACGACAAGCGGATGGTCGTGGTGAAGTCGATGCAGCATTTCTACGCCGCCTTCGCGCCGATCGCGAGCGAGGTCCGCTACGTCGCGGCCCCCGGAGCCGTTCCGCCGGATTACGGCGCGATCCCCTACACCAAGCGGTCGGGCCTCTACTGGCCGCGGGTCGCCGATCCGTTCGCCGAGGAGAAAGCCCGATGATTCCGGATCTGCGCTTCGACGCTCAGGACATCCTCGCGACCCTGCAGCCCTGGGTCCTCTGCGAGAGTCCCACCCACGACGCGGCGGCGGTCAATCGGATGATGAGCGTCGCCGCCCGCGATCTCGCGCTCCTCGGGGCGACCGTCGAGACGATCCCGGGCCGCATGGGCCTGAGCGACTGCGTCCGCGCGCGGTTCCCGCACCGGGACCGCGACCGGCCCGGCATTCTGGTGCTCGGCCATCTCGACACGGTGCATCCGGTCGGCACCCTCGGAAGCCTGCCCTGGCGGATCGAGGGCGACCGCGCCTACGGCCCGGGCATCCTCGACATGAAGGGGGGCAACGTCATCGCCCTGGCGGCGATCCGCGCCCTGGCGGCGGCCGGGATCGAGACGCCGCTGCCGGTGACCGTCCTGTTCACCGGCGACGAGGAGGTCGGCAGCCCCTCGACCCGCGACCTGATCGAGGCTGAGGCGGCCCGCCACGCCGTCGTGCTGGTGCCCGAACCCGGGCAGCCCGACAACGGCGTGGTCACCGGTCGCTACGCCATCGCCCGCTTCGATCTCGAGGCCCTGGGCCGTCCGAGCCATGCCGGCGCCTCGCCCCACGAGGGGCGCTCGGCGATCCGCGCGATGGCGCGCAAGATCCTCGCGATCGATGGGCTCTCGGACGCCGACTGCACCGTCTCCACCGGGATCGTCTCGGGCGGGCAGTGGGTGAACTGCGTCCCGACCGTCTGCCGCGGGCAGGCGCTCAGCATGGCCAAGCGCCAGGCCGACCTCGACCGCGGCGTCGAGCGGATGCTGGCGCTGTCGGGGGAGGAGGACGGCGTCCGCTTCACAGTGACCCGGGGCGTGACCCGGCCGGTCTGGGAGCCGGATACGGGCTGCATGGCGCTCTACGAGCAGGCGCGTGCCCTGAGCGAGGCGCTCGGCCAGCCCCTGCCCCATCGCAGTGCCGGCGGCGGCTCGGACGGCAACTTCACCGGCGCCAACGGTATCCCGACCCTCGACGGGCTCGGGCCGCTGGGCCAAGGCTACCACACCCTGGAGGAGCACGTGCTGATCGAAACCCTGCCGCAGCGGGCGCGGCTGTTCGCGGCCCTGCTGGCAAATCTCGGAGCCGCAGACCGGGCCTGAGCCCGGCCGGCGTGATGTCAGACGCCGACCCGGCCGACGGTCGCGATCGCGACGGCACCCCGGCAGGCCCCCCGCCGTGCCGCCGCGGACGAAGCCCGCCAGGGCGAGGAGCGGACCTGACGGCGCGGCCGGCAGACCGGTCAGGGGGCTTCCCAGGCACCCGCCGGTGGCGCTCCGCGACCCGTCGCGACTCCTGCGGCCGATCGTCGGACCGGCGGGGCGGCCACTTTTCGGTTCCCGACAGGGGCGGCCCGGCGTCAGACCGGGTCGACCGGCATCTCCGGCACGCCTCCGGCCTCGATCGCCGCGCCGGCCGCGAGGCATAGGTCTTCCCGGTAGCGGGCGGCGACCAGTTGCACCCCGACAGGGGTCCGTCCGACGAGGCCGGTCGTCACGGTGAGCGCCGGGACCCCGATCGGTGCCAGTCCCACCTGCAGCAGGTTCGCCTCGAAGGCCCGGGCGACGCCGGCATCCCCCGTGCGGTCGAGCCCGTCGGGGAAGGGCAGCTCGCCCGAGACCGGGACCAGAAGCACAGGGTTCTCGGCAAGGAACAGCGACCATTCCCGTGCCAGCGTCGCGCGCCGGGTGAGCGCCCGGGCGATGGCGTCGGGCGCCATCGCCTCGGCCCGCGACCGGAAGCTCTCCAGGAGCCCGATGGCCGCCGGATCCCCTTCCCGCTCCGCCGCAGCCCGGACCGCCGCGTAGCCGTCACCGAGCCAGAGCTGGAGCTGGAGTTCGCTGGCTTCCCGGATCGGCGGGGTGTCGGCGATCTCCGTGACCGTCCATCCGGCCTCGGCCAGGCGGCGCGCGGCCTCCCGCAGGGCGGCTTCGACCTCCGGGGCGGTGGCGAGTCCCCCAGGCCGCACGCACAGGGCGACCTGGCGCGGCACGGACGGCCCTTCCAGCGGCGCCGGCACCCACCATGGATCGCGCGGATCCGGGGCCGCCATGACTTCGAGGCCGAGGCGAAGATCCGCGATGCTGCGGGCGAGCGGCCCCGAGACCGCCATGAGTTGGGGACCGATCCCGCGCTCGGGCGAGGACGGATTCCAGGCGGGGATCCGGCCCAGGCTCGGACGCAGCCCGTGTACGCCGCAGGCATAGGCTGGATAGCGCACCGATCCGGCAATGTCGGTGCCGTGGGCGATCGCGCCGATCCCGGCCGCCACAGCCGCGCCCGCGCCTCCGGACGAGCCGCCGGGCGTCAGAGCCGGATCGCGCGGATTCTTGGTGTCGCCGTGGAGCTGGTTGGTGGTGAACCAACGCAGCGAAAAGGCGGGCGTGTTGGTCCGACCGAGCAGCACCGCGCCGGCCCGGCGGAAATTGGCGACCACGGGATTGTCGTCCGTCGCCACGAGGTCGCGCTGGAGACGCAGCCCGTTCGTCGTCGCGAAGCCCCGCTGGTCGGCATTGATCTTGATGGTGACCGGGACACCCGCGAGCGGACCGGGCGCCTCACCCCGAGCCCGGGCGGCGTCCACCGTGTCGGCCTGCGCCAGCACATCCTCCGGGCGGTGCTCGACCACGGCGTTGATCCGCCCATTGACCGTCTCGAGCCGGTCGAGGGCGTCCCGCGCGACCTCCCGGGCCGAAACTTGGCCGGTGCGGATCAGGGCCGCGAGGTCGGTCGCCGTCAGACGCCAGAGCTGCATGGGGGTTCCTTTCGCGCGCCCGGACGGGCGGGGTCCATCCTACGATTCGCACCGCCCGAGCGGCTCCCGGCCGGCCCGCGCAGCATATTCAATATGCAAGCCGATGGCCGCTTTTTTCCGCTTCCGTGGATCGCCAACGCCGGCAAGGCTTTGCCGCAATGCAGCAGAAAAGACCTAAGCATTCCGACGTAGGCGGCTCTTGCTACCTTTGGAACGACTGATAACCTCCCCCCGTTCGCGCGTTCGACCGGCCAATTCAGCGAGAAGGAACGACTTTCTTAGACGAGGGCAGGCAACCTCCAGCAGAAGGCAGGCTTCCATGGCAGAGGTGATTCGCGTCAGGCCGACACACGACGGCACCTACACTGTGTATCGCGGGACACTCGCGTTGATCTGCGGTCTTACCCGCCTCCAGGCCGAGCGCTACGAAGCGAGCCTCAGCCGACAGCAGCGCACCGACTTGGCAGTCGTCGGCATCTGACCCGCATCCCGATCCCGGGCCGGCGCCCCCCTCACGGGCCGGCCGGCCCGGCTCGTCAGGCGAGGTTTGACGCGTCGAGGTCCGACCCGTCGAGGTCCAGGGCGCCGAGATCGCTGATGGCGCCTGACGCATCGAGGCCCCGTCGCCGGGCCGTGACCGAGACTCTCTGGTCCGACCGGTCGATCTCGAACAGCAGGTAGGAGGCCCGGCGCGACGCCATCGCCCCGTGTCCGTGCGGGCGCGCCGATGCGGAGGGGGCACCCACCACCGGGACGGCCCGGCCGTCCGGCCCCGGGATCCGGGCGGCGCTGGTGACGTGATTGTGACCGTGCAGGATCAGGTCCGCCCCGGCCCGTGCGATCATCGCGGTGAACGCTGCGGCATCCTTCAGCTCGCGGCCGGGCGAGGCGCCCCCGGGCTGCGGCGGATGGTGGATCATCACCACGCGGAACGGGCGCCCCGGCTCCGTGGCCAGGGCGCGGAGCAGGGCTTCGGCCGCGGCCAGCTGCGGCGCACCGAGGCGGCCCGTCGCCACGAAGGGTTTGGTCGGAATCGCGCTGGACAGGCCGACCAGCGCCAGGGGCCCACGCCGCCGCAGGTAGGGAAAGCGGCCCCACGAGCCGGAATCGTCGCCCGTGTAACGGCCGCAGGCGGCGAGCAGGCCTTCGAGGGAGCCGCGGACATAGGCATCGTGGTTGCCCGGCACGAAGCTGACCGCTTCGGGCGAGCCCAGTGCCTCCAGGAAGGTGCGGGCCGTCTCCCATTCGCTCGGCAGGCCGATGTTGCACAGGTCGCCCGTACAGGCGATGTGTCCGGCGCCCTGCGCCTTCAGATCGGTGACCAGCGCCTCCAGCACCGTCATGTCATGGCTGCGCGAGCGCCCGCGCCGCCAATTGGCGTAGCCGGTGGCGCGCTTGCCGATGAGCTGGTGGAGACGCACCCGGCCGAGGGGGCCGACATGCGGATCGCTGAGATGGGCGAGGCGGAAGGTCAACGCCGGTGGTCACCCTCGACACGGGGACGGAAGGCGCCCCGCATCGCGGGCGCGGCGCCTCGCGTCAAGCGCTTCCGATCAGCATCCCGACCACCAGCACCAGCGCCCCGCCGAGCATGACCTGCAGGGCCGCGCGCCAGAAGGGCGTCGCCATGAAGCGCGTGCGGATCGCCGCGATGACCGCGAGTTCCACCACCACGACCAGGACGGCGAGGCTCGTGGCGAGCACGAACGGGTTCGGCCAGCCGGGCGGGAGCGTGTCGGGAATCGCGTAGGGCAGCGTGTGGCCGAGGCCGCCCAGCGTGGTCATGGCCCCGCACACCAGACCGCGCAGCCAGGGGTCGCCGCGGCCCGTGACCTGGCCGTCGTCCGAGAGCGCCTCGGTGAAGCCCATGCTGATGCCGGCCCCGACCGACGCCGCGAGCCCCACCAGGAAGGTCGCGCCGTTATGCCCCGTGGCGAAAGCCGCCGCGAAGATCGGCGCGAGGGTCGAGACCGAGCCGTCGATCAGGCCCGCAAGGCCGGGCTGCACGTAGCGCAAGACGAAGGCGCGGCGCGCTTCCGCGTCCAATGCGACGGCACTTTCGAGGGCGGCGGCCATGCGAATCTCCTTGTTTGGATCAATTCCAATCTACAGTCTGGAATTGATCCAAACAAGGGTGCTTGCCGTGTTTTCGCCGCTCCGCGGGAGCATCCGCGACGCCGGCAGGCCGGTCGACACCGGTGGCTCAAACGTGTGGTTGTGGGCGGGGCCGATTGTCTCGTCTCGGGGGCGGGGGCTAGACCATGCCCGGTCGAATTCGATCCGGAACTGATCGGGCGGCCGTCCAGCCGCCCCACGCGTGACATGAACCTCGGCAAGCGTCTTATCCGCCATCCGTCCGTGCAGGGCCTCCTCGGCCGTTTCGCGGCCGGCTATCTGCGGCTAGTGCGACTCACCAACCGCTTCGAGATCCATGCGGGCGATGCGTCCCCGGGGGTCGCGGACGGCTGGATCGACGCGCGCAAGCCGCTGATCATCGGCATGTGGCACGGCCAGCACATCATGATGCCGCTCATGCGTCGCTCGGGCGACCGCGTGGCCACGATCATCTCGCGGAATCCCGATGGGAACATCAACACCATCGCGCTGGAACGCTTCGGCGTCCGTGTGATGCGGGCCTCCGGCGCCCGCGGCCGCAGCCGCGCCACCGATCTGCGCGCCAAGGGCGGAGCCGAAGGATTGCGGGCCATGCTGCGGGCCCTGAAGGGCGGCGAATCGGTAGCCTTCAGCGCCGACGTTCCCAAGGTCTCGCGCCGGTGCGATGCCGGGATCCTGACCCTGGCGCGCTTCTCCGGGCGGCCGATCGTCCCCGCCGCCGTGGTGACGAGCCGGCATCTGCGCTTCAACTCGTGGGACCGGGCCTGCCTGGGCCTGCCCTTCGGCCGCGGCGCGATCGTGCTGGGCGACCCGATCTATGTTCCGCGGGACAGCGACGGCGAGGCGTTCGAGACGCTGCGCCGCTTCGTCGAGGCCGAGATGAATCGGGTGCATGCCCGCGCCTACGCGCTCGTCGGGCGCGCCGACCGGGCGGCGCTCTACCGCGACCCGCTTCCCGAGCTCCGAGACGCGCCGGTGGGAGACCTCGCGTGAGGCGTCCCTCCGTCACCCTGCCGCTGCAGGCCTACCGGGCCGGCCTGCGCATCGGCGAGCCGGCGCTGACCGGCCTGCTTGCGTGGCGTGCGCAGCGCGGCAAGGAGGATCCGCGTCGGCTTCCGGAGCGGCGCGGTCTGCCGGGGCGGGCCCGGCCGGTCGGGCCGCTGGCCTGGATGCACGGCGCGAGCGTCGGCGAAGCCCTGTCGCTGATCGGGCTCGTCGAGGGCATGATCGCCCGCGGCTTCTCGGTGCTCGTGACCACGGGCACACGCGCGGCGGCCGAACTCGTCGGCGTGCGGCTGCCGCCCGGCGCGGTGCATCAGTACATGCCGCTCGACGCGCCCCGCTGGATTGGACGGTTCCTGGAGCATTGGCAGC
The DNA here is from genome assembly GCF_900116795.1 of Methylobacterium sp. UNCCL125. Classification (NCBI taxonomy): domain Bacteria; kingdom Pseudomonadati; phylum Pseudomonadota; class Alphaproteobacteria; order Hyphomicrobiales; family Methylobacteriaceae; genus Methylobacterium; species Methylobacterium sp. UNCCL125. The sequence continues at coordinate 67,884 of NZ_FPBW01000010.1, forward strand.
CGGACCTCGCGGTCATTGCCGAATCGGAGATCTGGCCGAACACGATCCTGGCGCTGGATGAGCGCGAGATCCCGCTGATCCTGGTCAACGGCCGCATGTCGGAGCGCTCGTTCCGAGGCTGGGAGCGCTGCCCGCGCACCGCCAAGGCTCTGCTGACGCGGATCGCGATCTGCCTCGCGCAGACCCAGGAGGACGGCGAGCGCTTCGCCAAGCTCGGGGCGCCGCGGGTGAGCATCGCGGGGAATCTGAAGTTCGACGCGTCGGTGCCCCCGGCCGACGCGCAGCAGCTTGCCTATCTCGGGGCCATGATGGCCGGCCGGCCGGTTTGGGTCGCCGCGAGCACGCATGCCGGCGAGGAGACCATGGTCGCCTATGCGCACGCGATGCTGAAGGTGCAGTTCCCCCAGCTCCTGACCATCATCGCCCCGCGGCATCCGGCCCGGGGGGGCGAGGTGGTGGCGTGCGCCGACGCCGTCGGCCTGCGCAGCGCCCGGCGCTCCACCGGCGGGCGGCCTCACCCGTCCATCGAGGTCTACGTCGCGGATACGATCGGTGAGCTGGGCCTGTTCTACCGCCTGAGTCCCCTGGTGTTTCTCGGCGGTTCCCTGGTGCCGCGGGGCGGACAGAACCCGATCGAGCCGCTGCGCCTCGGCTCTGCGGTGCTGCACGGGCCCCACATCGAGAATTTCAGCGTGGTCTATCAGGCCCTCGATCGGGCCGGGGGCGCCCTGCCCGTGCGCGACGGCGTCGAACTGGCGGCAATCGCCGCGGAGCTCCTCGGCGATCGGAGCCGGCTCGCCGACATGGCCCGTGAGGGGCAGCGTGCCCTGGAGCCCTTCGAGGGGGCGGTGGCGCGCACGCTCGCCGTGCTCGATCCCTTCGTGGCGCAGATGAAGCTCCAGCGCCTCGACCGGGGTAGCCGCGCGCGACCGCTCGTGCGGGCCTGATGCGGCCCCCGGCCTTCTGGGCGGCGGGGCCGGATCACCCGGCCGCGCGCGGCCTCGCCCCGTTCGCGGCGCTCTACGGGGCATTGGTGGCCCGGCGCATGGATCGTCCCGGCGCCCCGGCCGGCTGCCCGGTCCTGTGCCTGGGCAATTTCACCCTCGGCGGTGCCGGCAAGACGCCGGCCGCCCTCGCGGTCGCGGCCCTCCTCGCCGAGCTCGGCCGCAGGCCGGCCTTCCTGTCCCGCGGCTACGGGGGCCGGAACGCGGGCCCGGTACGGGTCGATCCCGACCGCCACGCCGCCGCGGAGGTCGGCGACGAGCCGCTGCTCCTCGCCCGCAGGGCGCCCGCGATCGTCTCTCGGGACCGGCCGGCGGGCGCCGCCCTCTGCCGGCAGCTTGGCGCCGACGTCATCGTCATGGATGACGGCCTGCAGAATCCGAGCCTCGTCAAGGATCTCAGTTTCGCGGTGGTCGACGGCCCCGCCGGCCTCGGCAACGGATTGCCGTTCCCGGCGGGGCCGCTGCGCGCGCCCCTCGCCCGGCAATGGCCGCATGTCGGCGGGCTGATCGTGATCGGTGACGGCGCCGGGGGCGACGCGGTCGCCCGGACGGCCGAGCGGCGCGGCCTGCCCGTCCACCGGGCGCGACTCGTGCGGGAGACGGATGATCTGGCGGGCCGGCGCTGCCTCGCCTTCGCGGGCATCGGCCGCCCTGAAAAGTTCTTCGCGACCCTGGCGACGGCGGGCGCGGTGATCGCCGGGACGCGTCCGTTCCCGGATCATCATCCCTACCGGCCGGGAGAACTGGCTGCCCTGGCCGAGTCGGCCCGGCGCCTCGGTGCAGACCTCGTCACCACCGAGAAGGACGCCGTGCGCCTGCCGCCGGCCTTCTCGGCAGACGTGCGCGTCCTGCGCGTCCGCCTCGTGCTCGACGACGTGGACGCCCTGCGCCGGCAGATCCGCGACGCGCTCCGCGCGCCGTGACCCTCAGGGACGGCCGGTTTCCTTGAGCCGCTGCAGAATCGCCTCGGGGGAGGCGTAGGCCTCCTGGCGGGCGGCGCTCCAGTAGCGCAGCCCGTCGAGCGGGATCGGCTCGCCGGTCACCGCGCAGCGCACGAAGCTGCCGGGCTTGACCACCCGCATGGTGCCGTCGCCGTACTCGACGACCGCTTCGCCGTTGTTCGCGCGCTCGTAACGACCCAGCACGTCCGCCTCCTGCTCGATGGCGCCTTCTACACGATCTGCACGCCCCGCGATGCCCGCGAGGTTCAGGTCAGCATCGACGGGGTTTCATCGCGCGCCAGCAGGGCCCGCGCCATCGCCGCATCGACATGCATGCGTTCGACCAGCGCGTCGGCGCTGGCGAACCGCTCCTCGCCGCGAATGTGTCCGACGAACTCCACGGCGATGTCCTGCCCGTAGAGATCGTCGGAGAAATCGAAGAGATAGGTCTCCAGCAGCGGCGCGCCGTCATCGAAGGTCGGACGGCGCCCATAGCTCGCCACGCCGTCGCGGAAGTCCCCCGACGTCAGGCGGACCCGCACCGCGTAGATGCCGTGTGCCAGCCCGCAATCGGGCAGCATCATGTTGGCGGTGGGAAAGCCGAGCTGCCGCCCGCGCTTGTCGCCGTGGCGCACCGCGCCGAGGACGAACCAGCGATAGCCGAGAAGCGCGTTGGCGCGGACGATGTCGCCGGCCGCGAGGGCGGCGCGGATCGCGCTCGACGAGACCGGCTCGGTCTCGCCGCCGAGGGCGACCGGCGCCACGATCCGGCAGCGCATCCCGGCTTCACGGCAGAGTTCGGCGAGGATCGCGGGGGTACCCTCGCGGCCGCGGCCGAAATGGAAATCGTGCCCGACGACAACGCCGGACAGGCCGAGCGCCCCCTTCAGGAAGTCGAGCACGAAGGCACGGGCGCCCGTGGCAGCCAGAGCCCCGTCGAAGCGGCGCACGATCAGGCCGTCGAGGCCCAGATGCGCGAACACGATCTCCTTGGCGGCGAGGCCGGTCAGCCGGAACATCGGCGCGTCGGGCGTGAAATAGGCCCGCGGGTGCGGCTCGAAGGTCAGGATCACGGCCGGTCGGCCCGCCGCACGGGCCTCGGCGCGCACGCCCTCGACGAGCACCCGATGACCGAGATGGACGCCGTCGAAATTGCCGATCGCCGCCACGGCCCCGGCCAGGGCGGGTGGGACGGGCGCATCGGCGCGGCAGATCGTGAAGGGCCGCGCGGCCGTGTCGTCGCCTGGGGCCATCGGTTCGGGGTCGAATGCTCGGAAGGGTCGGATGGGATCGCCTGACATGTCCGCGAGGGGCCCGACGCGGCCGGACCCTGCCCAAAGGCGCCCGGAGGGTCAAGCGAGGCATTCCGAGGGCGCCGGGCTGCCCTCGGGGCGCGCGGCCTCGCCCCGGCCGTCCCGATTAACCGCTTCGCAATGCGCGTGCCCTATTTTCAATGCTGTGCAGCGCAGCTAAAACGCAGCGTTAGCGAAGCGTTAATCTATCCGGGAGCCGCCGCGGCTTCCCGCCGGGCAATACGGAGCAGTTGTTCGATGGCTCTCGACCTGAGCATGCCGATCCTCGTTGTCGACGATTACCAGACGATGGTCCGCATTATTCGCAATCTACTGAAGCAGCTCGGCTTCGAAGAGGTTGATGACGCGTCCGATGGGACCGAGGCGCTGGCGCGACTGAAGGGCCGCAAGTACGGGCTCGTCATCTCCGATTGGAACATGGAGCCGATGACGGGCTACGAGCTGCTGCGGCACGTGCGCGCCGACGAAAATCTTCGGACGACGCCGTTCATCATGGTGACGGCCGAATCGAAGACCGAGAACGTGATCGCGGCCAAGAAGGCCGGCGTGAACAATTACATCGTCAAGCCCTTCAACGCGGCCACGCTGAAGTCGAAGATCGAGGCGGTCTGCGGAAGCTGACCGGCTCCCCTTCTTCGTCCCCTCGCCGTCCGGGCGGTTCGCTCCTGCGCCGCCGGGCGCCGAGACGTGGCGTGGCCGGTCAGGACGGCCACAGATCCGAGGAGAAGAGCATGTCGTCAGCCGCCTCACGGCAGGCCGATCTGCGGTTTCGTGAACCGCAGACCGTGATCGCCGAGCTGATCGAGATCGCGGATTACATCGCCCATCTCCGTGAGGAGATCGGGGCGCTGCGCGCGAACGAGATGAGCCGTGACCGCATCCCCATGGCGCACGAGGAACTCGGCAGCGTTGTCGCGGCGACGGCAGGCGCCACCAACACGATCATGGAGGCCGCCGAGGCGATGCTCGGCCTGCCCGACGGACCGGGTTACCGCGAGGCCGTCGAGGAGCGCATCAACACGATCTTCGAAGCCTGCGCGTTCCAGGACATCACCGGCCAGCGGATCGCCAAGGTGGTCGAATCGCTGCGCCTGTTCGAGCAGCGCCTGGCGCGGTTCGTGGGGGCCGTGAAGGCCCGCGACGCGTCCTCCATGGATCCCGCCGAGCGCGCGCGGCGGGCCCGGGCGGAGGATCTCTTGCTGAACGGTCCGCAGGCTGTGGACGCCACGCCTTCCCAGGACGACATCGACGCGCTGTTCGCCTGAGGCGAACCCTGCCGGCGAGGCGTCGACCGCCGACCCGATAGTCGACTCGGCGGCGGCCTGCCGGTTAGATCGCCTCCCGAACCCGCTGCCGCCCGGCGGCGCCGGATGGAGGCCTCGGCAGGAATGACGGCGCGGTTCTGGTCTGAATTGACCACCGAAGACTTGGCGCGTCGCGATATGAAGCGGGCGATCGCGGTGCTGCCGGTGGCCGCCATCGAGCAACACGGCCCGCACCTGCCGCTCGCCACCGACACCCTCATCGCCGAGGGCTACCTCGCCCGGGTGCGCGACCACGCGCCGCCCGATCTCGACGTGCTGCTGCTGCCAGTCCAGCCGGTGGGGAAGTCGGACGAGCACGATTCCTTCCCGGGTACGCTCTCCCTGGACACCGGGACGGCGCTCGCCGCCTGGACGGGAATCGGCGCGGCCGTCCACCGCGCCGGCTGCCGAAAGCTGGTGCTCGTCACGAGTCACGGCGGCAACAGCGGGCTCATCGATCTCGTGGCGGGCGAGTTGCGCGCTCGGTTCCGCATGGTGGCGGTCACGACGTCCTGGGCGCGACTCGGCTATCCCGAGGGCCTGTTCCCCGCCGACGAGATCGCCCACGGCATCCATGCCGGCGGGATCGAGACGGCGCTGATGCTGGCCCTGCGGCCTGACCTCGTCCGGGCCGACCGGATCGCCGACTTCCCGCCGCGGACGCGGGTGATGGTCCGCGACTTCACTCACCTGCGTGCCGGCCGCCCCGCCGCCTTCGCGTGGAAGGCCGGCGACCTCCATCCTTCGGGCGCCATGGGCGATGCGCGTCTCGGAACCGCCGAGGCGGGCCGTGCGGCGCTGGATTACGGTGCCCGGGCCTTCCTCGCCCTCCTGCGCGACGTCGACGCCTTCGAACTCGACCCGGACGTGTAACCGCCGCCGCGGCAGCGCCGAAGGAGCCGGTACGCCGGGTCCGAACCGCCGGCGTGCGGGAGTTCCGGCCATGCGCCCTGCCCTCTTGATCGCCGCCGTCCTGTCGTGTGCCGTCCTCCCTTCGGCCGAGGCGGCGGCGCGCCCCGTCGTCGTCGAATTGTTCACCTCGCAGAGCTGCTCCTCCTGCCCGCCCGCGGAGGCGCTGATCGGCCGCCTCGCCCATGAGCCGGCGGGTGCGCAGGGTGACGTCCTGCCGCTCGCGTTCCACGTCACCTATTGGAACCACCTGAACTGGCGCGACCCCTACGCCCTGCCGGCCGCCACCGCCCGCCAGGAATCCTACGCGACCCGCCTCGGCGGACCCGCCTACACGCCGCAGGCCGTGATCGACGGGCAGACCGGGCTGGTCGGCTCCGACGAGGTCGGGCTGCGCGCTGCCATCGCCCGCGCCCGGGAGGCCGGCCCCGGCATCCCGGCGACCCTGGCCCGCGACGGCGGGCGCGTCGTCGCGCAGATCGGGCCCGCGCCCGACGCCGGAGGGGCCTCCGGCCGCGTCCTGCTGATCGGGTACGATCCGAGCCACACCACGCGGGTGCTGCGCGGCGAGAATGCCGGGCGGACCCTCGAGCAGGCCAACGTCGTCCGCTCGCTGCAGGATCTCGGGCGCTGGTCCGGTGCCGCCGCGACCTTCACGGCGACCCGCCCCGAGGGCGAGACGGCGGCCCTGCTGCTTCAGGCCGATGACGGGCGCATCCTCGGCGCGGCGCGACTCGCCGTGGCCCCCGCCGGGACGGGACGGGAGGCCGTACGATGATGCTCGCCGTTTCGGGCGGGATGCCCGCGCGCGCTTGGGCGCTGGCGTCGGGATCCCACCGCGGGGTAGACACGACGCGGGCCGGGGGGCGGAACGACGGCGGAGCCCGGATGGCGCTCGAAGAGGAACTGGCGACCCTGATGGCGGCGGCGCAGGGCGGCGACGCGGCCGCCTACCGCTCGCTGCTGAAGGCGTGTCTGCCCGTGGTCTCGGCGATCGCCCGGGCACAGGGCGTGCGCGGCGAGGCGGTGGACGATGTCGTGCAGGACGCGCTGATGACCGTCCACCGGGCCCGGGCGAGCTACGATCCGGCCCGTCCCTTCCTGCCCTGGTTGCGCGCCATCACCCAGCGGCGGGCGATCGACCGGCTGCGCCGCGCCGGGCGGCGCCCGCGGGAGGTCAACGACCCCCTGGCCTACGAGGCCGAGGTCGATCCGGGCCCGATCCCCGGCCATGGGCTGGAGGCGCGGGATCGGGCGGCCGCCCTGGCCAGGGCGGTGGCGGCCCTGCCCGACGGCCAGCGGCAGGCCGTGGAGCACCTGGGCCTGCGCGAGCTGTCGCTCGACGAGACCGCGGCCCTCACCGGTCGCAGCAAGGGAGCCCTCAAGGTGAACCTGCACCGGGCGCTGAAGGCGCTCCGGGCCAGTCTGACGCAGGAGCGGGAGTGATGCCCGGAGAGGGGAGCAACCGGGCCGGCGGGGACCTGTCCCGTTACGACCGACTCGTCGAGGAACTCGCAGGGGGCCTCGAACCCGTGCGGCCGCTGCCGACCCCGGAGGCCCGCGCGGCGCTCTGGCTCGGCGTGACGCTGGTGGTCGGCGTCGTCCTCGCGGCCTGGATCGGAACCGGCGGCTTCATGCTGCGCATGCATGTGCCGGATCTGGCCCTCGCGGCGGTCGGCGCCGTGCTGACGGCGATCACGGCCGCCTTCGCGGCCTTCGCCACGAGCGTGCCGGGACGGTCCAGCCGCTGGGCGCTTTTGCCGCTTCCGCCCCTGGCCCTCTGGGTCGGCGCGAGCGGGCTGGGCTGCCTGCGCGACTGGATCGCGCCGGGGGCCGACGTGCCCGGCGAGCACACGATCGCGGGCTGCTTCAGCTTCCTGATCTGCGTCTCGGTGCCCTTGTCGGTGCTGATCGTCGTGATGCTGCGGCGCGCCTGCCCGCTGCGGCCGAACCTCACCGCCGCCCTCGGGGGGCTGGCGGTGGCGGCGGCGGCGGCGGCGCTGCTCATGCCCGTCCACCCCCACGACGCCACCGCCACGGATCTCCTGTTCCACGCGGCGGCGGTGACCATCGTCATCGCGGCGAACGGCCTGGCGGGCGGCCGGCTGCTCGGCCGGCACTCCGGGACCGGCTAGGGCGTACCGGTCGAGGCGCCGGGCCGCGACCACGCGGCGTGAGCCGGTCTGCGGGCCCCGGCGTCCGGCGCGCTCGCCTCAGGCGGCGCTGGGATCGAGGCCCGGCCAGTCCACGATCCGATCCGGCAGCTCGTCCTCGGAGAATTCCTCCTCGTTGCCGGCGAGCCGGCCGCGGACCGAGATGCCCGCCTCGTGCACGCTCGCGGCCCGGCCGGAGATCAGGGGATGCCACGGGTAGAGCGGCTGCCCGTCGCGCACGAGCCGGTACGCGCAGGTCGGCGGCAGCCAGGCGATCGACCGCACCGCTTCCGGCGTCAGGCGCACGCAGTCGGGCACCCGCTTCTGGCGCCGCGCGTAGTCGCGGCACCGGCAGGTGAGGCCGTCGAGCAACGTGCAGCCGATATCGGTGTGATGGACCTCGCCGGTATCCTCGTCCTCGAGCTTCATCAGGCAGCACCGGCCGCAGCCGTCGCACAGGCTCTCCCACTCGGACGGGGTCATGGCTTCGAGCGTCTTGGTCCGCCAGAACGGCTCGACCGCCCCGCGGCGCGGCGCCTCGGGCTTGGGCATCGGGAAAGTCTCTCGGATGGGAAGCCGCCTCTCTGCCCGAGCCCGGGCACCGCTGCAAGCGTGGCCGCCGACGACCTCCATGCGACCGGATCGCACCGTCGTGCGTTACGCCCAAGCTCGTCCGCGGCGATTCGCGAGACTGCGCAGAGCCTCGCCGACGGTTCCGGATCCTGCTATGGACCTCGGATGCCGTGCGGTGGCGCAGGCGCAGGGTTCGTGTCCGCGGCGCGGGCCCTCGACCATCCGCCGCCAGGATCCGCCGCAGAGGCGCTCGACAAGCCGGGTTCGACATCGTGCGCCTGCCGACGCTCACCGAGATCAAGGTCCGCCTCGAACGCGCCGCGCTCGCCTTCGACGCCTGGGTCAATGCCAGCCTGTACGATGGCGGCCAGTCCACGGGCGAAGCCTACGAGCGCTTCCAGCGCGTCATGAGCCGGTTCGCCGTGCGCGGCTGGAAGCGCGTCGCCCTCGACCTGACGAGCGAGGGCGTCACCATCGGGACCGGGGGCGCTGTCCTGATGCTCGCCCTGGCTCAGCCCGCCTTCCAGCTGACGAGCGAGAACTGGCTCAAGCAGCAGGACCTCGCCGTTACCTTCCTCGACCGCTACGGCACCGAGGTCGGCCGCCGCGGCATCAAGCATGACGATTCGCTCAAGCTCGATGACTTTCCCGACATCATGATCAAGGCGCTGGTCTCCACGGAGGACCGGCGCTTCTACGAGCATTGGGGCATCGACCCGATCGGCACCCTCCGGGCGCTGGTCAACAACTCGCGCGGCGGCGGCGGCACGCAGGGCGGCTCCTCGATCACCCAGCAGCTCGCCAAGAACCTGTTCCTGACGAACGAGCGCTCCCTGGAGCGCAAGATCAACGAGGCGTTCCTGGCCCTGTGGCTGGAGAGCCACCTCACCAAGAACGAGATCCTGAAGCTCTACCTCGATCGCGCCTATATGGGCGGCGGCACCTTCGGCGCCGTGGCGGCGGCGGACTATTATTTCGGAAAGCCGCTCAAGGACATCAGCCTCGCCGAGGCCGCCATGCTGGCGGGCCTGTTCAAGGCGCCCACCAAGTACGCCCCGCACGTCAACCTGCCGGCGGCGCGCGCCCGGGCGGCGGACGTGCTGCACAATATGGTGGAGGCGGGGTTCGTCACCGAGGGCCAGATCCAGACGGCGCTCCGCAACCCGGCGACCCCGGTGACCCGCACCCGCGACATCACCGCCGACTATTACCTCGATTGGGCCTTCGGCGAGATCAAGGCCATGGCCGACGCGGGCAAGCTGCGCAGCGATCGTGTGCTGACCGTGAAGACGCCCCTCGACCTTGCCATCCAGAAGCGGGCCGACGAGGTCGTGGCCGACATCCTGCGCAAGTCCGGCGACGCCTACGACGTCGACGAGGCCGCGATGGTGATCCTCGACCCGGACGGGGCGCTGCGCGCCATGGTGGGGGGCGCCGATTACGGCGAGAGCCAGTTCAACCGCGCCACCGACGCCCTGCGCCAGCCCGGCTCGTCGTTCAAGCCCTACGTCTATTCGGCCGCGCTCGCCTCCGGCCTGTTCAAGCCCGACACGACGGTGGTCGACAGTCCCGTCTGCATCGGCAACTGGTGCCCGCAGAATTACGGCCGCTCCTATGCCGGCCGGGTGCCGATGTGGCTCGCGGTGGCGAAGTCGATCAACACGATCCCGATCAAGATCTCGATTTCCCTCGGCAAGGCCATGGGCATCAGTCACGAGGCCCGGGCCGCCAAGGCGGGCCGCGCAAAGATCACCGAACTTGCCCACAAGATGGGCATCACCTCGAACCTGATCGACACGGTGTCGATGCCGATCGGCTCGGACGAGGTGACGGTGATCGACCAGGCGGCGGGCTATGCGGTCTTCGCCAACGGCGGCTTCCGCGCCAAGCCCTACGCGGCCATCGAGGTGAAGAACTCGTCCGGCGAGGTGATCTACCGCCACGCCGACGAGGCGCCCGAGCGGGTGCTCTCGCCGCAGGTCGTGGCCGACATGAACTTCATGCTGAACAAGGTGGTCGAGGAGGGCACTGGCAAGCGGGCGCAGCTCGAGGGCGTGAAGGTGGCCGGCAAGTCGGGCACCACGAACGCCTACCGGGACGCGTGGTTCGTCGGCTACACGGGCAATTACGTCGGCGCCGTCTGGTTCGGGAACGACGATCACACCTCCACCAACAAGCTGACCGGCGGCTCGCTTCCGGCCCAGACCTGGCACGACATCATGGAGCCGGCCCATCAGGGCATCGAGATCAAGGGTCTGCCCGGCCTGAAGGACAGCCCGCGCGCCGCCCAGCAGCAGGCTTCCGGGGGCCCGACCGCCCCGATCGACCCCAATGCCAGCGCCTACGGCAAGCTCTCGCGCCGCTCCTTCGAGGTGATCAGCGGCCTGAACGGCCTGTTCCGCACGGTCGAGCGCGCCCCCGCAGAACCGGCTCCGGACGCACCCTCCGGAACCGGAGAGCCGCGCAAGACCGGCAGGAAGCCCGGCGACCGGGCCGCGGTGCCGCCGTCCGGCCAGCTGCGCGAACTTGCCGAGGGCAGCCGCCCGGTCGGCGGTTTCACCGAGGTTCGGTGAGCGCATGAAGCTCACGATTCCCGACGCGTTCGGCCGCGTCTCCATGTCCGCCGGCGCCCCGCGCAGCCGCGCGGTCCGGTTCGTCCGACGGCTGTGGCGCAAGACTTCGATCGCCGGCCTTGCCGTCTACGCCCTGGCGCTGGGCGCCCTCCTGGGCCTCGCCAGCGCCGACTGGGCGACGAGCGGCGGCTATCCGTTCGGGGGCGTTCAGGTCGGTGCCTGGACCGCTTGGCCGCGGGCCGGCGCGGCGAATGCGGATCCTTACACCCGCGCCGTCAATGCCCGCCGGGGAGAGATCCCTCTGGCGGTCGGTGAGGGCCTGCTCCTGACGGCGGCGGTCGACGATGCCGGGCAGGCGCTCGACGCCACCTGCACCTACCGGATCGGCGGCGCGACGCCGCCCGCCCGCGCCTGGACGATCACGGTGGCCGGCCGCGGCCCGCGCGATCCCGGCCGTGCGCCCCTGCGCGAGGGCTTCACCTCCACCGAAGTGCTGCGCGCGCCCGACGGGTGGTTCTCGATCGTGCTCGCGCCGGATGTGCAGCCCGGGAACTGGCTCCCGAGCCCGCGGGCGACCGGTCCGGTCCGGCTGGCGCTGCGCCTCTACGATACGCCGGTGGCCGCCAGCGTCGGGTCCCTCGACCGGAGTTCCGTGCCGGCCGTCACTCGCCTCGGATGCGCCTCGTGAGCCTGCGCTTCGTCTACGCCACGCTGATCGGCCTCGTGCTCGCCGGGATCGTCCACATCGCGGCGGTCCTGGCGATCCCTGCCCTCTCGGAAGCCGACGCCGTCTCGCGCGCCCGCACCAGCGAGAACCTGGACCATCCGCAGTCGATCTACACGGTCGCCACCGGTGACGACCCCTCCCCGCCCGAGGCATGGCTGCCGATCCCGGATCCGGCGGTGGCGGTGGGCGTCTGCGCCTACAACCTCGCGGACGGGCCCATGCGCGTCTCCGCCCGCACCGGTCCCCTGTCCCTGTCGCTCGCCGCGCATGCCCGCCGCGGGGCCTTCTACGCGGTGACCGACCAGGCCGCGGTCCGTGGCGCCCTCGACCTCGTCATCCTGACCCGCGCTCAGTACGACGAGGCGCTTGCGGACGACGACGAGAACGATCCGAGCCGCGACGTGCGCATCGTCGCGCCCGACACGCGCGGCTTCGTGGTGGTGCGGGTGATCGCCGGTCTCCCGAGTCAGCGTCCCGCCGCGAATGCCGCGGTCCAGGCCGTCTCCTGCACCACCGACACGTCGACGGACGATGCGCCGACGGGCAAGGACGCGCCCGGCAAGGACGCGCCCGGCAAGGATGGGCCCGGCAAGGGGACGGGGCGCTAGCGGGGCCGTCGAACGGGCTGGCTGCGTCGATCGACGTGCGGCGGGCCTCAGCCACCTTCGTCCGTTCGGGGATCCGCGGATCGTCCGCGTCTCCAGCACTGGGCGATCGGCCGGATGGACCTGCCCCTCTCCCTGACCCACGATCCGGACACGCGCGGGCCTGCAGGTCGGCCACGCGGCCGATGTCGCGGCGGCACGGGCGCTGTCGTCGTCAGGATGGGGCGCGACCGCAGTCTCGGTCGTTCAATACTTGACCACCAGCGGCTCCGCCTGCGCGACCGGCACCGGGGGCGGCAGCGGAGCCGGTCCGAGGCCGCAGCGGGCCGCGGCATCCGGCGGGAGGAGCGGGTCGAGCAAGTTGCGGCGGGCGGCCAGCATCATGATGGACCGCTCGGCCGAGACCGATTCCGGTGCCGGCGCCGCGGCGAACAGGTGTTCCAGGGCGAAGCGGTAGCGCGCGAGCCGTAGGCCGGCCTCGAAGCGCACCCAGGCGATCAGGCAGCGATTCTCGGCGACCCGCTGGGCGGCCTCCAGCACGTCGGCGTTGTCGAGGGTCTTGGCGAAGGGCAGGCTGCGCAGACGCGCGGCATCGGCGTCGATGACGCGGGCGGCCAGCGCCACGAAGATCGGGATCAGCCGGGCATCGGCCGTGGCGTCGTCGCCGAGCTTCCGGTAGCGGGAGACCGGGGAGCGGGACGGCTCCGCCGTGAGGGCCTCGTAATAGGAACCGACTTCCTCGTAGCGCCAGGTCGGCGGGAGCACGTGGGCGCTGGCGAGGCCGAGCACCGCGTCCTGAAAGGCGGTGAAGCTGCTGGCGGGCTGGACGAATCGCCATGCGCGGTCGCGCAGGGCCTGCTCGTCGTCGGTGAGGCCGGATTCGAGCAGCAGGCGCCCGCGGTCTCGGGTGCTGAAGCTGCCTGTCGTATCGATGAGCCCGTTCCAGACCCCCGTACGCGGTCGGCCGAAATCGCCGCTCTGGGTGCAGGCTGCGAGCACGGCCAGTGCAGCGCCGACGGGGCCGAGGCGCATCGCTCGGCGGGCGCGGCCGAACGGCCGGCGATCCGGGGCTGACATGGGAGAACCGTCTGTGGCGGCGTGCGGCCGATGTGACATGGACCGCGACGTCCTCAGGACGCGAGGCGCTCGTAGCGCACGCCGAGGAACAGGAGGATCTCGCCGCGCCGCTCGCCGGAGCGCGGAATGCGGGAACTCCGACGCGCCTCTGCGCCCGGAAAGGGAATCAGGTCCGCGGACGCGGCCGGCGCAACTCTGCGGGACAGATCGGCGGCCGACTTCGACGAGCGGATTTCGCCGGTCTCCTGCGGCTTGAAAAGGGTCATGGTCTCCGGCTCCTGTCGGCGGTCCGAGCATCTGGCCCGGGCCCTTCGGAGGGCGTCGGCAAGGGCTACCGAAACAATCCAGCACGACGTGGTTAACGGAGTCTTTCCAGGCATCGGCGCCCGAAGAGCGCTCTGATGGGAGTTGGCGCGCGACTTGCGTGGCCTTCCGTGCCCATGGCGGGCGTTTCCTCCCTTCGACTTGAGGCCCCGTCCGATCCCGGACGGGGCCTTCTTATGTGGAGCGTCGTGTCTTGTCGGACGCCGCCGCCGTGCGACCCGCGAGCCACACCGCGGCGAAGCGTGGTCGCGACGTTCCTGCGCGGAACCCCTCGGGACCTCCAACGCTTGCCTACCGCCCGGCCCGACCGATATGCCGGACGCGGGCGATTGCGGGACCGCCGCGTCGGTTCTCCGCCCGAGCGAGATTGAGGACACCGCTGAATGCGACTGGTTCCGGAACGATCCCTGCGCGCCGCCCGCCGCCGCGGGTTGGCTACTGCGGCGCTGGCGCTGTTCGCGCTGACGGCTGGCCCCGCCTATGCCCAGCGCGAGGACCAAGGCCTGCAGCTTGGCTGCGCGAACGACTATTTCCGCCTCTGCGCGGGCGTCGACCCGAACAGCCAGGACGCGGATCGCTGCATGATGCGCAACCGCAAGCGCCTGTCTCCCGAATGCCGGTCGGCGATCGGCGACTACGACAAGCGCACGGGCAGCAAGTCTCTGTCCGACGATTGAGATTGCCGCATCCGGTTGTGATGTCCGCCGTTGGCGAGGGGCGTTTGGTATGAGCCTGACCGTCGCGGTTCAGATGGACCCGATCCAGAATATCCGGATCGCGGGTGACACGACCTTTGCCCTGCTGCTGGAGGCCCAGCGGCGGGGGCATACGCTCGTCTACTACACGCCGGACCGGCTCTCGATGCAGGGCCGGCGCGTCACCGCGCGGGTCGAACGCCTGAGCGTGCAGGACGTCGAAGGCGCGCATTACACTCTGGCGCCACCGGAGCGGCTCGACCTGGCCGAGGCGGACGTGGTGCTGATGCGCCAGGATCCGCCCTTCGACATGGCCTACATCACGGCCACCCACATGCTCGAGCGGATCCATCCGGAGACCCTCGTGGTCAACGATCCCTTCGAGGTGCGCAACGCGCCCGAGAAGCTGTTCGTCCTCGATTTTCCCGAGTTGATGCCGCCGACCCTGATCAGCCGCGACAAGGCGGAGATCGAGGCCTTCCGGCTGGAGCACGGGACGGTAGCGATGAAGCCGCTGCACGGGCATGGCGGCGCGGCCGTGTTCAAGGTCACCGAGAAGGATCCGAATTTCGGCTCGATGTTCGACCTGTTCGCCACGACCTTCCGGGAGGCCTGGGTGGTGCAGCGTTACCTCGACCGGGTCACGGAGGGTGACAAGCGCATCATCCTGGTCGACGGCGTCCCCATGGGCGCGGTCAACCGCGTCCCGGCGGCGAACGACATCCGCTCCAACATGGTCCGCGGCGGGGCCGCCTCCGCCTCGGAGCTGACCGACCGCGAGCGCGAGATCTGCGCCACGATCGGGCCCGAGCTGGCGCGGCGGGGCCTGATCCTGGTGGGGATCGACGTGATCGACGGGCACCTCACCGAGATCAACGTCACCTCGCCCACTGGCATCCGGGCGATCCAGCGGCTCGGGGGCCCCGACCTGTCCGTCGCCGTCTGGGATGCGATCGAGGCCCGGATCGCGGCACGCAAGGGCGTGTGACGGCGCGCGGCCTCAGGTCTCCGCGCGCGGCGTCGCGCTGAGTTCGGCCCAGTCGAACTCCTCCTCCAGCAGGAAATAGGCGTCGTCGCCGATCCGGCCCTGGCGGCGCAGGGCGAGCACCGTGTCGCGGGCGGCCTCGACGGCTTGGCGCCGGGCGGCGTCCGCCGGCAGGCTCTCCGGCGCCAGGCCCTCGTCGTGCGCCTCCGCCTCCGCGAGGGCTGCGCGGAACTCGGCGCGCAGCGCGTCGGTCGCCGGCGCGTCCTCCGCATCCGCGAGGCTGTCGAGGGCGGCCTTGTAGGCCGCCGCCCGGGCCCGGCCCGTCTCACGCCCCACGGGGTCGTCGTCCTCGAGCCGCAGATGGGCGAGCAGCGGCCGCAGGGTCAGGCCCTGAACGATCAGGGTTCCGAGTACCGTGACGAAGGCGGCGACGACCACGAGATCCCGGTGCGGGAACTGTGCAGGCAGCGCCAGGGCGGCGGCCACGGTGACGATCCCGCGCATGCCCGCCCAGGACAGGGCGATGCCCGGCCCCAGCCGCGCCGGAACTCCGGCTTGGCGGAGGCCGAATTCGCGGATCCCGGTGGTCGGCAGGACCCAGGCGAGGCGGGTCACCACCACGGTGGCGAAGGTCGCGCCCGCGAGGATCAGGGCCTGCCACGCATCCGCGCCGCTCAGCCGCTCCCGGATCGGGTCGATCTGGATGCCGATCAGCACGAAGGCCAGGACGTTGAGCACGAACACCGCCGTGTCCCAGACGGCGTAGGAGATCACCCGGGCCCGGGGCGCGGTGACGCCGGGGGCCCGGCGGGCGACCGTCACCGCGAAGGTCACGATGGTCAGGACCCCCGACAGCTCGAGCCGCTCCGCGGCAAGCCAGATCCCGAAGGCGGCGACGAACTGCATCACGATCGCGCTCGCCGGGTCGGTCACGCGCCGGGTCACGGCCACGAACAGCAGGCCGAGGCAGGGGCCGACGACGAGGCTCGCGACGACGCCCAGGAGGAACGCCGGCGCCACCTCCGCCGGGTGGAAGGTGCCAGCCATCGCGGCCGTCACGCCGAGCCGGTAGATCAGCAGCGAGGCCGCGTCGTTGAGCAGGCTCTCGCCGCGCAGGATCGTGGCGAGCCGGTGCGGCATCGGCGCGTGCTTGAGCACCGCCAGTGCCGCCACGGCGTCGGGCGGCGCGACCACGGCACCGAGCACGATGCAGGCGGAGAGCGGCATGTCCGGGACCACGAGCCGCGCCACGACCGCGACGGCGAGCGTGGTCACCGCCACCGCCCCGACCGCGAGCCCGGCCACCGCGCGCCAGTCCTCCTTCAGATCCCGCACGGAGGCGTCGAAGCCGGCATCGAGCAGGACCGGAGCCAGGAACAGCGCGAGCGCCAGTTCGGGATCGAGCCGCAGGTTCGGGACGCCGGGGACGAAGGCGAGGCCGACACCGCCCAGCGCCAGGAAGGCCGGATATGGCGCCCCGAGCCGACGTGCGACACCGGCCAGTAGGACGGCGCCGAACAGGACGCCGACGACCCACTCGAAGACTAACATGCTGCTGAAAGAGGCGGAGCCCCGGGACCGTTCCGGGGCCCACGGTCGCAGGCCGGCTCAGTACTGCACGGTGGCGCGTACCCCAAGCACCGCCGCGTTGCGCAGCCGGCGGCCGTCCGGACCGGCGATGCCGGCGCCCGGCCGGATGACGTATTGCGCGTCGGGCTGAACCGTGAAGCCCGGCACGACCACGGCCTGATAGGTCGCCTCGATCACCGCCTCGGCGCGGCGGCGGGGCATCGGCATGCCCGAGTAGAGGATCGTGTCCCGGTCGGCCCGCTGGGCCTCGTCGCTGATGCGCGCGTAGGCGACGCTGAGGCCGATCGTGTCGTCGTCGCGCCCGTCGAACAGGCCCTTATAGGCCAGCCCGGTATCCAGGTAGGCGTCGATCAGGCTGGAGCGGGTGGGCGACCACGCGGCGCGCACGAAGAAGCCGAGGCCCTCGTCGTCCTTGCCGGATTCCCGGTAAAGGGTCTGGTCGTAGATCGCGTAGAGGCCGGCATTGCCGCGCACCGGCCGGCCGATCCCGGTGGCGTTCGGGTCGGCGAGCGGCACGCCGGTGATGTCGAAGCGCAGGCTGTCGAACCGGCCGAAATGCTGCCAGCCGCCCAGGGTGATGTCGCCGGGCAGGCCCCGGGAACCGGGCGCGATGTTGTACGCGTAGGTGGCCTCGGCGATGATCAGGGCCGGATCGCGCAGGCGGAAATTGGTGCCCGTCCGGTCGAGGCGCTGTGCCTCCGGATCGTCACCCGGACGATTCGCACCGGCCGGATCACCGTCGTAGAGCCCGACCTGCAGGGAGAAGCCGTTGCCCGGCACGTATTTGGCCCGGATCGCCGGGGCTGCGAGCGGGTAGGCCGGCCCGCCGCTCGGCAGGTCGAGCCCGGTGATGACCGGCCAGCCGAAGGTCGAGTTCACGAACAGCGTCGCGGTCTGGCTGACGAAGAACTCGGTGTCGGCAGCCTGCTGCCCGATCCGGATCCCGAGCTGGCCGTCCATCAGGCTCTGGTCGAACCAGAGCACGTAGAGCCGCGTGGACGGCAGCGCCTCGATGACGCTCGTGGTCAGCAGGTTGCCGACATAGTAGCGCGACAGGCCGGTGCCGTGGATGAAGTAGGCGTTGGCATGGACCGTGGCGCCTTGCCAGCCCGCCAGCCGGTCGAGGTCGAGGTTGAGGCGCAGGTTGAGGCGATCCTCGACGATCGCACCCTGTCGAAGGCCGCCGACCGGATTGCCGAGCACGTCGGCGATGTAGGTCAGGCTGTACGCGATGCCCCGTTCCTTCAGGACCGGGCGGATCCCGAGCGGGTCGCCGAGCGGGCCGAGAGAGGGCTCCACCGAGCGGACATAGCCGCCCGAGGCCTGGCTGGTGGTCTCCGGCTGCGAGACCGAGATGCGCGGATCGGCGCCCGCGCCCTCGTACACGGTCCGCGTCTGGGCCGCAGCGGGAAGGGTCGACAGGCCGAGGGCCAGCCAGGAAATGAGTTTGCAGGACATCGGCCGCTTCTGGGCGACAGCACACGCGCAGCATAGCATGGCCCGCCGCCCGTATGCGCTTGGTCTTTGCAGGAGGCGTCGCCTCGCCTAACCCTGCGGCCGGTACACCACAGGACCGTCGATGCCCGAGACCCCCGTCTTCACGTCCGCCGCCGTCGCCGCACCCCACAGCCTCGCCGCCCAGGCCGGCCAGACCGTCCTCGCCCAGGGGGGCAACGCCATCGAGGCGATGGTGGCGATGGCCGCCTCTATCGCGGTGGTCTATCCGCACATGAACGGCATCGGCGGCGACGGGTTCTGGCTGGTGCGCGAGCGGGGCGGCCGGGTGCGGGGCATCGAGGCCTGTGGCCCGGCCGGGCGTCTCGCCACGATCCCCCGCTACCGCGAGAAGGGCTACGACGCGATCCCCGCGCGGGGACCCGACGCCATGGTCACGGTGGCGGGCGCGGTGGGCGGCTGGCGCCTCGCCCTGGAGCTGGCGCGGGCGCTCGGCGGCCGCCTGCCCCTGGAGACGCTCTTCGCCGACGCGATCGGTCAGGCCCGAGCCGGCGTCGCGGTCTCGCCCTCGGAGGCACGCTACGTGCCCCAGGAACTCGACACGCTCCACGACGCGCCAAACTTTGCGGCAACCTTCTTGAAGGACGGCAAGCCCTATCCCGCCGGAGAGACCCGCGCGCTGCCCCGCCTCGCCGATACCCTGGAGCAGCTCGCTCATGCGGGGCTCGGCGACTTCTATCGCGGCGATATCGGCCGGGAGATCGCCGCCGACCTGGAGCGCCTCGGTGCGCCGGTCACCCGGGCGGATCTGGAGGCCTTCGCGGCGGTGGAGCGGGCGCCCCTGTCGATCCGGCGCCGCGACGCGACGCTCTACAACTTCCCGCCGCCGACCCAGGGGCTCGCCGCCCTGCTGATCTTCGGGATCTTCGACCGGCTGAACGTCTCCGAGCCCGAACGCACGGCCCATTATCACGGGCTGATCGAGGCGACGAAGCGGGCCTTCGCGATCCGCGACCGGGTGGTCACCGATTTCGCCCGCCTGCGGCACGACCCCGCCGCCTTCCTGACCCCGGAACGGCTGGCCCGCGAGGCCGCGCTGATCGACATGGGTCGCGCAGCCCGGGTGCCCCTGCCCGATCCGGGTCACGGCGACACGGTCTGGATGGGCGCGATCGACAAGGACGGGCTTGCCGTCTCCTACATCCAGTCGGTCTACTGGGAGTACGGCTCCGGCACGGTGCTGCCCGCCACCGGCATCTGCTGGCAGAACCGGGGCATGTCGTTCTCCCTCGACCCGAAGGCCGTGAATCCCCTGGAGCCGGGGCGGCGCCCCTTCCACACGCTGATCCCGGCGCTCGCCGCCTTCGACGACGGCCGTGTGATGAGCTACGGCAGCATGGGCGGCGACGGGCAGCCGCAATTCCAGGCCCAGATCTTCACCCGCTACGCCGATTACGGGATGTCGGTGGCCGATGCCGTCGACGCGCCGCGCCTGCTCTACGGGCGCACCTGGGGGGCGCCCTCGCTCAGCGTGAAGGTGGAGGACCGGTTCGATCCGGCCTGCATCGCGGCCCTCGGCCGACTCGGCCACGAGATCGAGGAACTGGGCGGACCCTACA
This sequence comes from Methylobacterium sp. UNCCL125, assembly GCF_900116795.1. Taxonomy (NCBI): domain Bacteria; kingdom Pseudomonadati; phylum Pseudomonadota; class Alphaproteobacteria; order Hyphomicrobiales; family Methylobacteriaceae; genus Methylobacterium; species Methylobacterium sp. UNCCL125. The sequence continues at coordinate 87,731 of NZ_FPBW01000010.1, forward strand.
TCGACTCGCTCGGGCACGCGGGCATGCTGGTCCGCCATCCCCGGAACGGTCGGATCGAGGCGACCCACGACCCGCGCTCGGACGGCGGCGCCCTGGGACTCTGAGAGAACGCGCCGCCCGCCCGGCGGCGCGGGATGCCGGCTCAGCCCGCCTGAACGAGCCAGCAGGCGGCGCGCAGGCGCACGGCGCCCTCCGCCGCGTGCCGCGCGAGGGCCGCCGCCACGGCCGCTTCGGCGCGCGCCCGGAGATCCGGTGCGGCCTCGCGGACGAGGTGGGAGCTGGGGCCGAGGTTCAGGGAGACGTGGGTGGCCGCCGCGGTCGCCGCCGCGTCGGTCTCGCCCTGACCGACGACGATGTCCCGGTCGAGCGCGTCGCAGGTCACGCCGGCGAACCCGGCGGCGCGCAGGAGCGCGACCAGCGGGTCGGGGTCGGCGAAGCGGAAGGGTCCCGGCGTGTCGGGCTGCGGCGAAGGCGGGGGCTCCGGCAGGAGCGGCAGAACCGCCTCGCGCGGCACGCTCACCCAGTGATTCTCGGGCAAGGTCCGCCAGCACAGGAAGGTCAGCCGGCCGCCCGGCTTGAGCATCCGGCGAATGTTGGCGAAAGCGCCGGCGGAATCCGGGAAGAACATCACGCCGAAGCGCGACAGGATCCCGTCGAAAGGACCGAGATCGGCCGTCCCGACATCCGCCTCCACGAACCGGATCGGGGCGGTGCGTGCAACCTCCGCGGCGGCGCGGTCCCGCGCCACGGCGAGCAGCGGCGCCGAGATGTCGGCCCCCGTGACGCCGCCGCCGGGCCCGACCCTGCGGGCGGCCTCCAGGGTCGTGGCCCCCGCGCCGCAGCCGATATCGAGCACCGTGTCGCCGGGAGCGAGGGGCGTGCGGGCGAACAGCGCCTCCGTCAGCGGGAGGAACATCGCGTCGAGGACGACCTGATTGCGCGCCCAGCGCGTGCCGACCTCGCCGTTCCAGTATTCGGTCTGGGTGATGCCGCCCGCCATGCTCCCTCCGTCAGACCGTGGTCGTGGCCACGGACAGCTCGGGCTTGTGGTTCAGGGTCTGGAACACCACGCAGTAGCGCTCGGTCAGCTTCAGGAGCTGCGCCAGCTTGTCCTCCGGCGCGTCGGTATCGAGTTCGAAGAACAGGCGGATGCTGCGGAAGCCCACCGGCGCCTCCTTGTCGACCCCGAGGGTGCCGCGGAAATCGAGGTCGCCCTCGGCGCTGACCGTGCCGGCGCGCAGCGGGATCTCCAGGGCTGTGGCCACCGCCTTGAGCGTCACCCCCGCGCAGGCGACCAGCGCCTCCAGCAGCATGTCGCCCGAGCACAGCTCCGCCCCCGAACCGCCCGTCGCCGGATGGAGCCCGGCCTCCGCGATGGCGCGGCCCGTCTCGACCTTGCAGGCGATCTTGGTGTCGTCCAGCGTGCCCCTGGCCTTCAGGGTGATGACCGCCGCGTCCGGTGCGGTGCGGTACTTGTCCTTGATCGGAGCCTGGAGGGCTCGCAGCGTGGTGGCGTCCATGGCGTCGTCCTCTCGATTCCGGATCTGACCCGCTTCTCGGCGGCGGGCCGGCCGGAGCGTTCCGGCTCCGTCAGGCGCCCGGTATAGGTGTGCGCTACGCGAACGGGAAGCGGTTCTCAGGCGCGCCCGGTGAGGACGGCCACCGCTTCCGCGAGGGCGTCGACCTGGGCCTCGTCGTGGGCGGCCGAGAAGGCCACCCGCAGCCGCGCGGTCCCGGCCGGCACGGTCGGCGGGCGGATCGCCACCACCAGGAATCCCGAGGCCTCTAGCGCGGCCGAGATGTCGAGCGCCGCCTGCGCCTCGCCGACCAGGACCGGCACGACGGCGCTCTCGGCCTCTGGCAGGCCCAGACGGGCGGTGAAGCGCCGGGCGAGGGTCAGCGGTCGGGCACGCCGGTCGGGCTCCGCCTCCAGGATCGTCAGCGCCTCCAGGGCGGCGGCGGCCGAGGCCGGAGGCAGGCCGGTGGTGTAGACGAAGCTGCGGGCGCGGCTCGTCATCAGGTCGATGACCGGGCGCGAGGCGCAGAGATAGCCGCCATACGAGCCGAGCGCCTTCGACAGGGTGCCCATTTCCAGCGGCGCCCGCGGCCCGTCCTCGACCACGCCGACGCCGTGGGCGTCGTCCACCAGCGTCCAGGCGTCGAAGGTCTCCGCGATGCCCAGGATGTCGCCGAGCGGCGCCCGGTCGCCATCCATGCTGAAGACCCGCTCGGTGAGCACCAGGGCGCGCCCGTAATGGGGGCGGTGCTCCGCGAGCTGGGCCGCGAGGTCGCCGGGATCGTTGTGGCGGAACGTCAGGACCCGCGCGCCCGACAGCCGCGCGCCGGCCCACATGCAGGCATGGGACAGCGCGTCCAGCAGGACGAGGTCGCCCCGCCCGGCCAGCGCCGGGGTAATGCCGAGATTGGCGAGGTAGCCGCTGCCGAAGACCAGGGCGGCCTCCGTGCCCTTGTGGCGCGCGAGGCCGTCCTCCAGCGCGCCGAGATACGGATGGTCGCCGGTCACGAGCCGCGACCCGCCCGACCCCGCGCCGTGGCTCGCGACGGCCGCCTGAGCCGCCGCGATCACCCGCGGGTGATGCGAGAGGCCGAGGTAATCGTTGCAGGAAAAGGAGACGAGCGTCCGGCCCCGTCGTGCCGCCGCGGCGCCGGAGCCGCGCTCCGTCGGCACCAGCGTGCGGCGCAGGCGACCGGCCTCGAGGGCTTCGAGTTTCCCGGTGGCGAAGGCGTCGAGGCTGTCCATGGGGATGGGGATGGGCGATGCCGCGGCGGCAAAGTCAAGCGGCGGGTGCCGGACTCTTGACCCCCGTCCGAGGGGCTTCCATGCCGGACGCATGACCCTCGAAACGCCCGCAGGCCATCTCTGGCGGCCCTACACGCAGATGCGCCTCGCCCCGCCGCCGCTGGAGGCGGTCGCGACGCATGGCACCCGCATCCGCCTCGCCGACGGCCGCGAACTCGTGGACGGCATCGCCTCCTGGTGGACCGCGGTGCACGGCTACAATCACCCGCACATAGCGGGCGCTGTCGCCGACCAGCTCGCGCGCATGCCCCACGTGATGTTCGGCGGCCTCACCCATGCGCCGGCGGAGACGCTGGCGCGCCGGCTCGCCGCCCTGCTGCCGGGCGATCTCGACCACGTCTTCCTGAGCGATTCGGGCTCGGTCGCCGTGGAGGTCGCGCTCAAGATGGCGGCGCAGATGTGGATCAACCGCGGGGTGGGCGGCCGGACGAAGGTCCTGGCGTTCCGGGGCGGCTATCACGGCGACACGATGGGGGCGATGTCGGTTTGCGACCCCGAGGAGGGCATGCATCGCCGCTTCGGTGCCTACCTGCCGAGCCAGATCTTCTGCGACCTGCCGCGAAGCGCGGCCGAGACCGCGGCGCTCGACGCGGCCCTCGCGTCTCATCGCGACACCCTGGCGGCGGTGATTGTCGAGCCGCTGGTCCAGGGTGCGGGCGGGATGCGGACGCACCCGCCTGAGGTGCTCGCGGCGATCGCCGGGCTGGCGCGCCGGCACGGACTGCCGCTCATCGCCGACGAGATCTTCACCGGCTTCGGGCGCACCGGCAGCCTGTTCGCCTGCGAGCAGGCGGGAATCGTGCCCGACATCGTCTGCCTGTCGAAGGCCCTTACGGGCGGAACGATGGCGCTCGCCGCCACGGTCGCCCGCACGGAGGTGTTCGCGGCGTTCTGGTCCGAAGACCCCGCGGCCGCGCTGATGCACGGCCCGACCTTCATGGCCAATCCCCTGGCCTGCGCAGCGGCCAATGCCAGCCTCGATCTGTTTGAGGCGGAGCCACGGCTGATCCAGGCCCGCGCCATCGCGGCCCGTCTTGCCGAGGGGCTGGAACCCCTGCGGCGGGTGCGGGGCGTGGCGGATGTCCGGGTACTCGGTGCCATCGGAGCGGTGCAGTTCGCCCGTGCGCCCGACTTGGCCGTCCTCAAGGCGCGATTGCTCGCCCGCGGCGTCTGGGTCCGGCCGTTCGGCGACATCGTCTATCTCACCCCCGCCCTCACGATCGATGCAGCGGATCTCGACCGGCTGATCGAGGCGGTCGCCGCCGTGGTGACCGAGCTGGCGCCCGGATCGGCATGACGACCGGGCGTTCCACATTCCCGTGATCCGTCTCCGCGGGCGCCTGCAACCCGTGACCGTTTCTGCCGTTGGGCCTACGGCTGGAGATGCGTGCGGCGGCCCGCGCGGCCGGACGCTGCCAAAGGGAGTACACAGTGGCGAGCGAGCAGACGGGTTCGAGCGGCGATCGGCCGGTAATCCTCCTCGTCGAGGACGAGGCGCTGACGATCATGGACCTCGGGGACGTGCTGGAGGAAGGCGGCTACGACACCGTTCAGTGCGCCTCGGCCGAGCGCGCGCTGAGCATCCTGCAGGCGCGCCCGGACATCTGCGGCCTGGTCACGGACGTGCAGCTGTCGGGAAAGACCGACGGGTTCGATCTGGCGAGTTCCGTGGCCGAGGCGCGGCCGCAACTGCCGATCCTGATCGTCTCCGGGCGCGCGGCCCCGGATCCGGCCCGCATGCCCGAGCATGCCGAGTTCATCGCCCGGCCCTGCACCGGCGAGGATATCCTGGACCGTCTTCAGCGCCTCATGCACTGCTGATCCGACCTTCACGTCGGCCCCGTCATCGCACCGTCACCGGCCAGCGCCACACGGACCGGAGCGGCCGCGTGACGGGGGTGGACGGTGCAGTTTCAGGATCGTCCGGCGGCCGCCGGCATTAATTCGGGCGCTCCGGTGGGCGACAAGCAGAAGCGCGATCATCAGGACGAAGCTGCGGCCGTGCTCGGCCACACGTCCAAGAAGATGCGGCCGCCCGGCGTCCGCAGCGTCGGTTGGGCGCTGGTGCAGGCGGCGCGCCTGCACCGCGCCCGCACCGGCGACCGGCTGGCCAAGCTGGGGCTTTTCGCCGGCCAGGAGCAGGTGGTGCAGGCGTTGGCTGCGGCCGGCACCATGACCATGGGTGATCTCGCGGCGCTGCTGCGGGTGCGGCCGCCCACCGCGTCCAAGACCGTGACGCGGCTCGCGGCCCTCGGCATCGTCGAGCGCCGGGCCGAGTCGGGCGATGGCCGCGTGGTCCGGGTTCAGCTCACGGAAGCCGGCATGGCCAAGGCCGAGGCGATCGAGCGGATCCAGGAAGAGGTCGAGGCCGAGTTGCTCGACCACCTCGACAAGACCGACCGCCGACGCCTGCGCAAGCTCCTGCGCAAGGCCGCCCGCGGCCTCGCCGAGGCAGCCGGTGCCTCCGGTCAGGTGGCGGAGGCCGATGCCGAGATCGAGGCCGAGGACGAGACGGAGGGCCTGCCGGCCTGACCGGCGGGGCTCAGGCCGCGGCCCGGCGCCAGGCCGGGAACGGATCCGGCAGTTCGCGGTAGGGCGCGGGATCGAAAGGTGCGCGATCCGGTCCGGTGTCCACGAGGCAGGCATCGAGCGCGGCGATGAGCGCGGCGCGGTCCATCCCGGATCCGATGAAGACCAGTTCCTGGCGCCGGTCGCCCCAGACCTCGCTCCAGACCGTATGCAGGCGCTCCCGGAACTCGGGCGCCTCCGGCCAGCGCCGCCGCGGCACCGCCGACCACCAGAACCCCATCGCGGAGACCCTGGCCACGGCCCCCGCCAGGGAGAACTCGCCGACCCAATCCGGCCGCGTCGCCAGCCAGAAATGGCCCTTCGCCCGGATCAGGCCCGGCCAGGTGGCGTTGACGAAGGCGTTGAAGCGCTCGGGGTCGAAGGGGCGCCGGGCCCGGTAGACGAAGGAGGCGATGCCGTATTCCTCGGTCTCCGGTACGTGCGTGTGGGCGCCGTAGAGTTCCTTGAACCAGAGCGGGTGCTGCTGCGCCTTCTCCTCGTCGAACAGGCCGGTGTCGAGGATTTCCGCGAGCGGCGCACGTCCGTGATCGGTCTCGAGGATGCGGGCGTCGGCGTTCAGGCCGCGCACCACCGAGCGGACCAGCGCGAGATGCTCGGGTGAGACGTCATGCGCCTTGTTGATCACCACCACGTCGGCGAACTCGATCTGCTCCACGAGCAGGTCCACGAGCGTGCGCGTATCCTCGGCGCCCGCGGTCTCCCCGCGCTCACGCAGGAACGCGGCCGAGCCGTAATCCTTCAGCAGGTTCACCGCGTCGACCACGGTCACCATCGTGTCGAGCCGGGCCAGATCCGACAGGGAGCGGCCCGCCTCGTCCCGGAACGAGAAGGTCGACGCGATCGGGAGCGGTTCGGCGATGCCGGTGCCCTCGATCAGCAGGTAATCGAACCGCCCGGTCTCCGACAGGCGGCGGACCTCGGCGAGCAGATCGTCGCGCAGGGTGCAGCAGATGCAGCCGTTGGTCATCTCGACGAGGGTCTCGTCCGTCCGGGACAGGTCGGCTCCGCCCGCGCGGACGAGGTCGGCATCGATGTTGACCTCGCTCATGTCGTTCACGATCACCGCCACCCGGCGGCCGTCGCGGTTGTTCAGAACATGATTGAGCAGCGTCGTTTTGCCGGCTCCTAGAAAGCCGGACAGAACGGTGACGGGCAGGCGGCGATCGGGCTGTGTCATGCCGCAATCAAAATGTTATAACATTTCAAAGTCAAGGCAGTGAAACGCGCCGCAGCGGCGGGACCCGGCGAAGCTGTTGCAACGATGTAACGTTTCTCAAGCGTGTCGGGGTGGCGCGGGATTACACCTTGCACCTGACCCGATGTCCGCGACACTGAAACAGTATAACACTATGTGAGTCTCCATGTCCCGCCTGCGTCGCCTCCGCTTCCTTGCCGGCACAATGCTGTCCTCGACCGTCTGCACCGGCATGTTGGCTCCGTCGGTTGCCCGGGCCCAGCAGGCCGTCACCCTCGACGAGATCAGCGTCACCAGTCCGAGCCCGATCCAGGCCCCGCGCACCGCGCCGATCGCCGACGCGGCGGTCCCGATCGGCGTTCTGCCGGTGGCGACCAACACCTTCTCCCCCGTCACCGTGGTCACCCAGGAGCAGATCGCGCGCGATCAGCCCCGGACCTTGGGCGACGCCCTGTTCGACAGGCCTGGCATCTCCGGCACGTCCTACGCCCCGGGCGCGGCCTCACGGCCGATCATCCGCGGTCTCGACAACGCCCGGGTGCGCATCCAGGAGAATGGCATCGTCAACGGCGGCGTGTCCGACCTCGGCGAGGACCATGCCGTGCCGGTGAATCCGCTGGTGGCCGACCGGATCGAGGTGATCCGCGGCCCCGCGACCTTGCGCTACGGCTCCGGCGCCATCGGCGGCGTGGTCTCGGCGGACAACAACCGGGTGCCGACCTTCATTCCGGCGAACGGGGTGCAGGGGCAGGTGACCACCGGCTTCTCCAGCGTGGACAACGGCCGGCTCGGGGCCGCCACGGTGGATGCCGGCGGCGATGGCATCGCGGTCCACGCCGACGGCTTCAAGACGGCCAACGACAGCTACGCGATCCCCGGCGGGATCCAGCGCAACTCCTACAACGAGTCGCAGGGCGGCGCGGTCGGCATCTCGGCGATCGGCGACCGCGGCTTCGTCGGCATCTCCTTCAGCCACTACGACGCCATCTATGCGATCCCCGGCGGCGTGGCGGAGCAGGACCGGACCCGGCTGACCCCGAACCAGGATCGGGTGCTGTCGCGGGGCGAGTACCGGCCCCTCGACGGCCCCTTCGAGGTGATCCGCTACTGGGCGGGCTACTCGGTCTATCGCCACAACGAGGTCGGCATCGGCGAGGACGGGATCGAGGGCGTCCAGGCGATCTTCAAGAACCGGGAGGCCGAAGGGCGCCTGGAACTCCAGCACGTCCCGGTCTTCACGGATCTCGGCAAGCTCACCGGCGCGCTCGGCTTCCAGTCGGACCGGCGTGTGATCAACACGCAGCTCGAATCGTTCCTGCCCAAGACCGAGTCCCGTGCCAACGCGGTCTACCTGTTCGAGGAGCTGGAGCTGCGTCCGGGCACGCGTCTGCAGGCGGCCGGGCGCTACGAGGTCGATCGGCTGTCGAGTACGGCCGCGCAGTTCCCCAGCGATTACGTGCCGGTCGACGGGCAGGAGCCGTTCCAGTACGCCCGGACCCGCCGCTTCGCGCCGAAGAGCGCCAGCATCGGCGCCCTGCAGGATCTGCCCTACGGCTTCGTGGCGAGCCTCACCGGCTCCTATGTCGAGCGCGGACCCACCGGCTACGAGCTGTTCTCGCAGGGGCCCCACGATGCCACCGCGACCTTCGAGATCGGCAACCCGAATCTCAAGAAGGAGCGCGCCCGGACCGTCGAGGCCAGCATCCGGCGGGCCGAGGGACCCTTCCGCCTCGACGCCACCGGCTACTTCACGCGCTATACCGGCTTCATCTACCGCAACTACACGGGGCTGACCTGCGACGACGACTTCGCCTCCTGCGGTGTCGGCACCGACAACCGGCAGATCGTCTATCAGCAGCAGAACGCGACCTTCTACGGCGCCGAGATCATCGGCCAGTACGACCTCCTGCCGGTGGGCAACGGCTTCGCCGGCATCGAGGGGCAGTTCGATTTCGTTCGCGCCCAGTTCGACAACGGCACCAACGTGCCGCGCATCCCACCCTACCGGCTCGGCGGCGGCGTCTACCTGCGGGCCGACGGATGGTTCGCGCGGGTGAACCTCATCCACGCCTTCAGCCACGACGCCACGGCGGTCTACGAGACGCCCACGCCCGGCTACGACGACCTGCGGGCCGAGCTGAGCTACACCAAGGCGGTCGATCCCGCGGTCTACGGGGCGAGCGCGATCACCCTCGGCGTCCAGGGCCGCAACCTCCTGAACGACGACATCCGCAACTCGACCTCGTTCAAGAAGGACGAGATCCTGCTGCCGGGGCGGAACGTGCGGCTGTTCCTGACGGCGCGGTTCTGAACGCTCCGGCCGCCACGGCGCCGTCCTTGCGCGAGCGGCGAAGCCATCCATGGCTGCGCCGGACGTCGCGCTGTCGGCGGGCACCGGGTCACTGCGCTTTCGGCGTGACGACCAAGCGGGCGTGATCGGCGGCGTCGGGCACCGGGAGCCTCGGCCGGCCCCCTAGGCCGACAGAACGCGGCGCAGGCGGCGCCAGCCCGCGACCAGACCGGTGACCGCGATCCCCGCCGCCAGGAGGTTCAGGACCCATTGGGCGGCATCGTGGAGCGAGCGGTTGCCGCTGAGCCCCGGCAGATCGAGGCGGTGCGCGGCGTCGAACAGCCAGCGGTTGATGCGGCCGGAGCGATCCAGGCGCTGGAGGATGGTCCCGTCCCGGGGATCGACGTGGAGCCACGTGGCGTCCGGATCAGCGAAGCGCAGGCGCAGCACCGGAAGCGGCCGTGGGTCGATCCCGTGCGGATACCAGTACAGGTCGTAGGCGGTCAGGGGCTCTGCCGCCCGTAATCCGACGGGCAGGGCCGGACCGGCGGCCCGTGCGATCGCGGCGGCATCGAGGAGCGTGCCGTCATCCGCCCTGCGGGTCCGGGCTCCCGCCGGTGTGTCGGCGACGATCCACCAAGACCCGCCGATGGCGGCGAAGCGCAGCGCGCGGGTTCCGGCCTCTGCGAAGCCCCGCAGGGCTCCGGCGTCGAGGCCGAGGGCGGCGGGCTGTCCGGCATAGGCGGCGCGGATCTCGGCGGGCAAAGCGTTCGACGAGAACCAGCGGTTCGGGTTCATCGAAATCCAGCCGCTGAGGATGAAGGTGCTGAGTCCGATTCCGCCCGCGAGGCCGAACAGGTGGTGCCAGCGGGCGAGACCGCGATAGGGCGTGACGGCCCCGCCCGCGTAGCGGCGGCGGAGGCGCAGGCGCCAGATCCCGATCGCGAGGCCGCTCAGCGCCCCGAGGGCGGCGAAGCCGGACAGCCACAGCAGGACCGTCCGCCACAGATCGGCCCGGGCGCGCAGCGGCGTCAGGTAGATCCAGTGCGCCACGGCGCCGGCCCAGTTCCAGCCACGCTCGAAGCGGGTCGTGTCGAGGGCGACCTCGCCGGTGACCTGAGACACGTAGAGCTCGGTCCCGGCCGCATCGTCGAGGACGACCTTCAGGAACGGCCGGAGCGGATCGTACCGGGCCGTGACGGTCCACTGGTCCCGCTCGACCGGATCGACATGTGCGCCCGGAATCCCCTCGGCCGCGAGACGCAACGCATCCTCGGGCGTCAGCGGGCCGAGCCGCTCCCCGGTCCGCGCCGAGACCGTGGCCCGGCGCCCGTCGCGGTCGGCGATCCGGTAGACCGGTTCCGCACCGCGCATCTCCAGGGCGAAGGCCGCCGGCACGCCGGCAAGACCGCCGGCCCGCAGCGCGTCGTCGGGCGCCACCGCGACGCGCTCCCAGGCGATCGGTGCGAGTCGGTCCAGGCGCTCGGCCCCGGTGAGCGCCGGGAACGGCACGTAGAGCATCACCAGTCCGGAGCCGATCCACAGGGCGAAGAACAGCCCCGCGGCGATCCCGGCCCAGCGGTGGAACAGCAGCAGCCAGCGCCGTCCCGCCTTGCCGAGCCGCCGCGGCAGGCTCACCACGTCACCGTGTAGGCGACCTCGACCGAGCGCGGCCGCCCGAGCAGCCAGTTGGTCCCGACCCCGTTCACGGCATTGCCGCTGATCGCGTAGACCTTGTCGAAGAGGTTGTAGACCCGCACGGACAGGCGCGACTCCGCCGTGACCTGATGGTCGAGGACCACGTTGACGAGGTTGTAGGCCGGACGCCGCGCCGTATTGCCGAAGTCGCTGTAGACCTGCCCGACGTTCTGAAGCCCGACCCGCGCGGTCCAGTCGCGGTAGACGTCCCAGGTCAGCCAGAGGTTGGCCACGCGCTCGGGCACGTCGATGGGCTGATTGCCGGCGTACGAGACCGTGGCGCCGTTCACCGTCTGGTCGAACCGGTCGTACTGCGCGTGCAGCAGCGCGAGGTTGCCGTCCAGCCGCCAGCCCGGAGCGAAGCGCCAGCCCAAGGCCAGCTCGAATCCCTGCGAGGACTGGCTCCCCACCTGCGTGGACAGCGTCGGCTGGCCGGGAATTGCCGAGATCAGGTTGTCCTTGACGATCCGGTAGCCCGCGATGGTCCATTCCACGGCACCGTCGAAGGCAAGACCCTTGGCGCCGATCTCGACTTGATCGCCTGTGGCGAGCTTGAAGCCCGCCAGCGACTGGTTCAGCGTGATCAGGCTGTTCACCGGGTCGGTGGCGAAGCTGTACTGGGCGTAGAGCGCGCTGTCCGGCGTCGGGTTGTAGACGAGGCCGAACCGGTAGCCCAGCGCCCGGTAGGTCTTCTCGAACCGCGATCCCGTCTGCAGGTCCTCCCGATTCAGCGTCGGCACGTCGAGGCGCACGCCGGTGAGGAACGAGAGCTTGTCCGACAGGATCAGACGGTCCTCCGCGAAGACCGAGGCTTGGCTCGTCTGCGTGGCGTAGGCCGGACGGGCTCGCCCGTTCTGCGGGAAGAGGCCCGGATCGTAGCCGACGAGCGGCACGCTGGTGGTCTGGTCGAAGTAGAAGTTGTTGGTGTGCCGGAAGTCGATGTGGTTCACGTCGAACCCGGCCACGAACTGGTTGGGCAAGCCGAACAGGCTGCCCCGGAACGTCGCGTCGAGCCGATCCCCGACCTGCTCCTGGCTGTGGTAGATTTCCAGATAATCGCCCCGGTCCACCAGCCCGGTGCCGCAGTTGTAGGAATATTGCTCGACGTCGAGCCAGTGGCGCCGGCTGGTGAGCCGGTAGGCGGTGTTGCGGATCGTGATGTCGGCCGAGGGCGACCATTCGGTCTTGAGCTGGGTCCAATTGTCGGCCCAGGTGATCTTCGCGTCCCGGACGTTGTAGTTGTTGAACCGGATGAGGTCCGGGATCCGTCCCTCGACGAGCGGCGTGCCCCAGTAGCGGGCGGGCTCCTGGTAGCCGAGATCGTGGCTCAGGGTGAACGCCAGATCGGCGCTCGGTCGGAACAGCAGGGCGGCCGAGACCGCGAGGTTGCGGAAATCGCCCTCCGGCCGGATCCAGCCGTCGGCGCGATTGCCGCTGACGTTGAGGCGATACGCGAAGGTGTCGCCGAACTCCGCTTGACCGATTCCACCGCCCGAATCGAACGCAAGGCGCGCAACGCCATCCGTGCCGACAACGGCGCGGGCGGCGTTGATCGGCACGAAGACCGGCTTCTTCGGCACCACGTTGATCACGCCGCCGATGGCGCCGTCGCCGTAGAGCACCGAAGACGGGCCGCGGAGCACCTCGATGCGCTCGACGTTCCACGTGTCGAACGGGAAGGTCACCGTGTTGGCGCCGACGTAGAAGCGCGTGCCGTCGTAGAGCTGCTGGATCGAGTTCGGGCCGGCGAAGCCCCGCGACGTGAAGGCGCCGTTGCCGTTGCCGGGTGCCGCGATGGTGGTGATGCCGGTGGCGTCCTGGGTCACGGCTTCGGCGATCGTATCCTGGCCGCGCAGCCGCGCGGTCTCACCCGACACGATGTCGAGGCTGGCCGGCGTCTCCAGCGGCGTCAGACCGAGGCGGCTCGCGGTCCGGTCCGGGGTGCGCAGATTGAGGCCGTTCGGCGCAGCGCGGTTCGGGTCTCCGCCCGCGCCGGCCACGGAGAGTTCATCCAGGGTGACGGCCTCCTGGGCGGCGGTCGGACTGGCGAGGAGCGCGAGGAGAACGCCACAGAGGGGAGCCGGCCCGCCGGAGCGGGCGCGATGGATCGAGCGAAGCATGGGGGAAGCGGTCCGTGCACGGCGCGCGCCGGCCCCTTCGTCCTATAAGCATTGTAATAACATTACAATGCCTCGACCATCTGGAAACCTGAGCCTGAACGGGTGCGCGGAGGCCTCCCGGAACAGGGATCGCAGGTCGCGAAACGGTGGAGACGGACATGGGAACGGCGTCGCGGGCGCGCTTGCTGTGGCACGTCACCGCGAACGAGGCCTCGGCGGCCGCCTCCCCTCGGGATTGACGGCGCCTCGACACCCGCCAGGACACCCCGCCCGGCGCGTTTCGCGTGTGACCACGGCTGACGGCAGGTCTCCTGGCTCGCGGGTCGCCGCCCTCGCACCGTCTTCCCGGGGTGACCCAGTGACGTGGTGGTGAAGGGCTCGCCGCTTACAGTTGCGGGGGCAGCCGCGGCTTCGGGGCGGACCCCTCATCGCGTTCCCTTTTGATCCCCGAGGGGAACCGTCGAGGAACAGCTTGGCCGTCGTGTGTCCGGGCGTCAACCGCACGTCCGGGAGTTGTCGTGGATCGATGCGGCGGTCCGCCGGTTCGTTGCGGCGCCGTCGGGAACGATCTAGCCGGTTCGGCATGACGGTCTGGCGTCCCCCTGCGGAGATCCGCGTGAAGGCCTTGGGGCTCCCCCGGCGCGGCGATAGCCTGCTGGTGGCGGAGATCCATGCGGATGACGGGCGGCTGACAGGTGTCCGGCCCCTCGGTGGCAGCGTCGCGTTCGGTGAGAGGGCCGAGGACGCGCTGATCCGGGAGTTCGAAGAGGAGCTCGGCGTCACCGTCACGGTGCTCGGCGGCCCGCGCGTCGTGGAGAACATCTTCCTGCACGAGGGGCAGGTCGGGCACGAGGTGCTGTTCCTGTTCCCGGTCGCCCTGCCGCCCGGCCGGTTCGACGGACAGGAGCGCTTCGTCTTTCACGAGGATTGCGGCACCGCCTGCGTGGCGCGGTGGTGCGATCTCGACGGGCTCGACGTCCCGGGCGGGCCGGAACTCTTCCCGACCGGCCTGAAGGCCTGGCTCCGCGCGGCGTGGGACGCGGAGCCCTGACGGGCGCGATCGCGCTGCCGCCTTTGCCGCTGCGCGCGGGCGATGCTACAGCCGTGCAATCCCATCGGTCCGGACGTCCGCGACGCCGCGGCCCATGCGCCCGGACGCTCCGTCCGAAGCGGAGACGGGTGCCGGCGGAAGCATGACGACACGACCTCCCAAAAGCGGCGGGCCGAAGGGGCGCAAGCCTCAGGCCGGCAAGTTCGATGCGGGCAAGTTCAAGCCCGGCAAGTTCCAGGCCGATGGCCGTGCCCGTACGGGCCCGCGCACCAGCGCCCGCGACGCTGCAGAGCGCGCGGCCCGCAATCGCGGCGACGATGCGGGTGCGCGCGATCCCTGGGGTGCGCAGGGCGCCGCAGCCGCAGCCGCAGCCCCGGCCCGGCCCGCGAAGCCGCGGCGCGACGCCGCCGCGCCGCGCGGTCCGCTGGCGGCGAAGCCCGGCAGCCGGCCCGTTTCCAAGCGCTCGGAGGCCCCTGCGCCTGCCCCGGCCCCTGCCCCCGCGCCGACACCCGGTCCGACCCGCCGCGAGCAGCGCGCGGCCGCCTCCGCGACCCTCGCCTCCGGGGTGCAGACCCTGATGGTCGAGCCGGACGAGGCCGGCATGCGGATCGACCGCTTCCTCACCGCGCGTTTCCCGCTCCTGCCCTTCACCCGCGTGCAGACCATCGTCCGTAAGGGCGAACTGCGCGTCGACGGCAAGCGCGCCAAGCCGAACGACCGGCTGGAGCCGGGCATGAGCGTGCGCGTGCCGCCGCTGCGCCTCGACCAGCCCTCCGAGCGCCCGCGCAACGCCGCCCGCGAGCAGGACGATGCCGAATTCATCCGGTCGCTCATCCTCTACGAGGATGCCGACATGATGATCCTCAACAAGCCCTTCGGCCTCGCGGTCCAGGGTGGTTCGGGGACGGTCCGGCACGTGGACGGCCTGCTCGCCGCCCTCACCGGCCCGGATGGCCAGAAGCCGCGCCTCGTCCACCGGCTCGACAAGGATACGGCCGGCTGCCTGATCGTCGCCAAGACCCGGCTCGCCGCCGCGACGCTCGCCAAGAGCTTCCGCTCCCGGGCCGCGCGGAAGATCTACTGGGCGCTGACCGCGGGCGTGCCGCGGGTCCGGCAGGGGCGTGTCTCGACCTACCTGGCCAAGGAGGAGCCCACCGACGCCGACGCGCGGATGCGCGTCGCCAAGCACGGCGACGAGGGGGCGAGCCACGCGCTGACCTACTACGCGATGGTCGATCAGGCCGCCCAGAAGCTGTCCTGGCTGTCGTTCAAGCCGGTGACCGGACGGACGCACCAGCTGCGCGCCCACGCGGCCCATATCGGCCACCCGATCGTCGGCGACCCGAAATACTTCTCCGTGGAGAATTGGGAGCTGCCGGGGGG
Organism: Methylobacterium sp. UNCCL125; assembly: GCF_900116795.1. NCBI lineage: Bacteria > Pseudomonadati > Pseudomonadota > Alphaproteobacteria > Hyphomicrobiales > Methylobacteriaceae > Methylobacterium > Methylobacterium sp. UNCCL125. Next base: position 102,878 of record NZ_FPBW01000010.1, read on the forward strand.
CATCCAGAACCGTCTGCACCTGCTCGCCCGCCGGATCGTCATCCCGCATCCGCGCACCGGCAAGCCCGTGGACGTGAGCGCGCCGCTACCGCCCCACATGGCGCAGAGCTGGAACCTGCTGGGCTTCGACGCCACCCGCTACGACCCGATCGTCGAGGCCCCGGAAGCCTGAGCGGGCAGCCAGGGCACGGCCGGGTTCGTCAGGGCGTCCGGGACTTCCGGCCGCCGCCCTGCCACGCGACCCTCGATCGCCGTCGGGGCCGCGCCTGGTCGAGTCCGCGCCGGACCTCCTGGGCTGCCGCCACGACCTGGGTCGGGCAGGAGAACCGCTTCGCCGTGCCCGTCGCGCATCGGCCGAATGCGCGTCCCGAGGGCGGCATCTTCACCTCGGCCCGGATGCACGACGAGAGGAGCGCCCGTCCTGTCGAGGCTCCTGCAAGCTTCGCTGGCGGAGAGGGATGATGGCTCCGGCGGTCCGTCGCGCCTGCGCCGCCGTGCCGGCACGCAGGGTGCAACGAAGACGGGCGCCTGCGCTCGGTTCAAACGATCGCCCAGGTGCCACTGCGGCGACGCGACGCGCCGGATGGCGGGATCCCCGCTCAGAGGACCGCGCCGTGAGGCGGTCTCGGTCTCCGGTGAGAGGTCGGTTTCGCGCATCAAAGCGGGCAGCCGCAGGAGCCCCATCGCCGGATCCCCCTTCCATCCCCAAATCATTGTCGCGGGAGATGTGCGCTGCGGTATCCCCGGTGAAAGTGGACCGTCATCGGGGCGGGCCGTGCCGCGCATGCCTTGGCAATCGGCCGTGCCGCCTCATATGCTGCCCGCGCCCCGCCGATCCGCTGCGGGGCCAGTTTCCGGCGGTTCGAGACCCTGACATATGAAGCTCGCGATGCTGGCCTGCCTCGCCGCCCTGTGCCTCACCGGGCCGATCGCGCACGCCGCACCGGGCGAGGCAGCCAAGGCGGCGCCGACCGCGAACGGCGCCCATCCGGCCGAGGCGGCGTCGCCGCATCCGCCCGCCGCTCCCGCCGCGAATGCGGCGCCCACGCAGGCCGCGCAGCGCCCGGCCGCGAGTTCCCGCGCGGAGCGCCGCCGGCGTTCCTATGCGGCCTGCAATCGCGCCTCGCACCAGCGCGGCCTGCGCGGCGGCAAGCGCCGGCGTTTCCTGATCCGCTGCCGGCTCGGCTACGAGCGGACCCGGGTTCCCGGCGGTCAGCCCGCCGCGGCCGCGCCGGCACAGCCGGGCCGGAAGCCGTGACCGAGTCCGACATCCGCCCATCCGCGCCGTCGCGGCGGCCTTTGGCGCGTCGTCGGCGATGAGGCTCGTCGTCTTCGACGTCGACGGCACCCTCGTGGACAGCCAGCACCTGATCGTGGCGGCCCAGGAGGTGGCCTTCGCGGAGAATGGCCTGCCGGCCCCGGGGCGGCGCGAGGCGTTGTCCGTGGTGGGCCTGTCACTGCCGCAGGCCTTCCGGCGTCTGGTTGGCGAGGACGGCCCCGTTGCGGAACTCTCGGAGAGCTACAAGCAGGCCTACAACCGCCTGCGGCTCGATCCGGCCCATGAGGAACCCCTGTTCCCCGGGATGGCCGACCTGCTGACCCGGCTCCATGACCGTGGGGACGTGCTGATCGGCCTCGCGACGGGGAAGTCGCGGCGCGGCGTCGACCGGCTGATCGCGCATCACGGCTGGGCGGAGTGGTTCGCCACGACCCAGAGCGCCGACGACGCGCCGTCCAAGCCGGACCCGACCATGCTGCGGCAGGCGATCAGCGAGGCCGGTTGCGCGCCGGAGGCGACCGTGATGGTGGGCGACACGACCTTCGACATCGCCATGGGCGTGGCGGCCGGTGCCACGGCCATCGGGGTCGCCTGGGGGTATCATCCGCCGGACGCGCTCTACGGGGCCGGGGCCGTGACGGTCGTCCCGACGGCCGCTGCGCTGGAGGTGCTGCTTCTCGAGGGCCTCGCGACGGGCGGCTGATGGCGAAAGGCTCGCGCGCCGGGCCGGAAACGCCTATCTCGCGTCCATGAGCGATCAGACGACAGACTGGCTCGGCGAACCGGGCGACGGCGCGCGGCCCGACCCGATCCGTGCGGCCCGGGGCCATTCCAAGCCCGCCCTGCCCCGGCGGTTCTACACGGAGGCCGGCTTCTCCGAGGAGGGCGAGGGATTCCGGCTGACCCTGGACGGACGTCCGGCCAACACGCCGGCCCGCAACCCGCTGCGGCTCCCGAGCCGCGCCCTGGCCGAGCGGGTCGCGGCGGAATGGGCGGCCCAGGACACTGCGATCGACCCGGCACAGATGCCGCTGACGCGGCTCGCCAACACGGCGATCGACGGCGTCACGCCCCGCTTGGCTGCGGTGGCGGCCGATCTCTGCGCCTATGCCGGCACCGATCTCGTGGCCTACCGCGCTGGTGACCCGGAGCGCCTCGTGGCGGCGCAGGCGGCGGCCTGGGACCCGATCCTCGCCTGGGCGCGGGACGAGTTCGGTGCGCGGGTGATCCTGAGCGAGGGCGTCATGCATGTCGAGCAGCCCGCCGACACGATCCAGGCCCTCTCCACGGCGGTGAATGCGGTGACGGATCCGTTCCGGTTGGCCGGACTGCACACCCTGACCACCCTGACCGGCTCCCTTCTGATCGCGCTGGCGGTGCTGCGTGGCCGCCTGGCCCCGGCGGAAGCCTGGGACGCCGCTCACGTCGACGAGACCTACCAGGCTGCCGTCTGGGGGCGCGACGCGGAGGCGGAAGCACGCCTCGCGGCGCGCCGGATCGAGTTCGAGGCGGCGGCCGCGTTCGTCGGCGTCGAAGGCTGAGCCGAGACCGGAAATCCGGTCGGTCGCGCAGATGCAATTGGGCAACAATCCGCCATTCGCGGCGCCCGGTCGGCTTCAGCGGCTGACAAGCCGCGAACACTGTTTTACGGTCGGCGCACATTGTGTTCGAGACGACAATGCGTTCCAATCAGCCTGTCCGATGCAGATTTGAAGGCGAACTGGCTACGCTGATTGCCTCGAAGCAATCGTCCCGGGATCTGCCCGCGCGATACGCGCTCTTCGACGCTCTTTCGGACCTCGAACGCAGGGCAAAGAGCGCCGGTGCCCCCGACCTGACCTTGCGCAAGATCGCCGAGATCCGCTTCCTGACGGGCATCCTGCGCGAGTCGGTGCGCCCCTTCCCGGTCGCGTCCCTGCGGACGGTGCTGCGGGCTCGCGAGCGGGTCGACCGACGCCGCGTTCCCGCCTCCGAGGCGGCGGATCTCGACGCGGTCTGACGCCAAGGTCACGCCGACGCGGCTCAGGCTGGCGCGGCCAGGGCCGCCTGGATCTTCGCCTCCAGGGCCGCGGGCTTCGTCCCGGGCGCGAAACGGGCGATGACCCGGCCGTCACGACCCACCAGAAACTTGGTGAAGTTCCACTTGACCATCCGCGTGCCGAACAGCCCCGGTCGGGCCTGGGTAAGATGGGCGTAGAGCGGATCGGCATCCGGCCCGTTCACCGCGATCTTGGCGAGGACCGGGAAACTCACGTCGTAGCGCAGCGAGCAGAATTGCGCGATTTCGGTGGCGTCGCCCGGCTCCTGGGCGCCGAACTGGTTGCAGGGGAAGCCCAGGATCGTCAGACCTTCCTCCCGGTATCGGCGCCACAGCGCCTCCAGGCCCTCATATTGCGGGGTGAAGCCGCAGCGGGAGGCCGTGTTGACGATGAGCAGCACCTGTCCGCGATGCTGCGCGAGCGGGTAAGGCGTGCCGTCGGCCGCGGACACGCTGAGATCGTGAACTGTCGTCATGCCCGATCACTTGAGCAAACCGGCCGGTTCCGCAAGACGCGCGCATCATCTCATCGCGACCGCGCCGCGGCGGCGCCGGCGGCGCGTGGAGCCCGCCTCCCCTCCGCGCCCGACCGGGATGTGGGGATGCCGCGCTGTCGCTTCCTCGTCCGGGGCGCATCCACGGTGCCGGAGGCGCCGGGCACCGGATTGCGGGACAGGCAATCCGCCCGGCTGACGGGCGTCCGACCCGGAGTGCTGAAACGGAGCGGTTACGTGTTCATGAGCCCCTGAGAGTGGGCTCCTCCGGTCCGGGCCGATGGGCTCAGGCCGGGACTTTCCGGACGTCGAAGCTCGGGCCCTGCGGGGTCATGCGGTCGGTGGTGACGATGCGTTCGTCGGCGCCGACCACTCCGAGACTGACATCGCGGTCCGGCAGGACGACGGTGGTGCTCTTGTTGACGTGGACCAGCACGTGCCGCCGCAGCGGCACCGAGGCGACGGCCCAGCGTTTAAGCTGCCCGTAATAGGGTTCGCGCCGCCACGCGCCCGCTTGGCCGGGATCGACCTGGACGTTCATGTTGCGGGTGAGCGGGTCGAGGCTCAGCACCATCTTGGCGCGATCCGGCTTCCATTCCGGTCCGAGCCAGCCTTCCGTCATCCAGAGGCAGTGGAATGCCCGGCAATGGTCGGGCCGGGTGGCGTGAATGGCGCAGCCCTGGCCGGCCCTGGTGTGCCGGCACCATTGTCCGGCCACGCTCTCCACCGCGGGCACGTCGTAGACCTTGCAGCAGAGCGTGCAGGCGCCGCAGGCGCGGCCGGGGGCGGGTTGTGCGACGAACGTTTCCGGATTGAGCATCGGTCGGGCGTCAACAGAGGCGGTCGCGGGCGGCATGCGTCCGGTAACGGCCGGCCGCGGGTCCTTCGGGCTACCTGCCGGGGCATCGGGTCGGTAGTGTGGCGGCGGTGACCCTCGCACGAGGACCTTGCGAACCATGCTCTCGAATCTCGCGACCCGCGACGTCGAAACCGTTCTCCACCCCTACACCAACCTGTCGACGCACCGACAGATCGGTCCGCTGGTTCTGGAGCGCGGCGAGGGTGTGCACGTCTACGACACCGAGGGGCGTCCCTATATCGAGGGCATGTCCGGCCTGTGGTGCACGGCCTTGGGCTATTCCAACGCCGAGCTGGTGGAGGCGGCCCGGGCGCAGATGGCGCGCCTGCCCTTCACGCACCTGTTCTCCGGCCGCAGCCACGATCCGGGTATCGAACTCGCCGAGACGCTCAAGGAGCTGATGCCGGTTCCGACCTCGAAGATCTTTTTCACGTCTTCGGGATCCGAGGCCAACGACACGCAGGTCAAGCTCACGTGGTATTACAACAACGCCCTCGGGCGCCGGAATAAAAAGAAGATCATCGCCCGGCAGAAGGGCTACCACGGCGTGACGGTCGCCAGTGCGTCGATGACCGGGCTCGCCGCGAATCACGCCGACTGGGACCTGCCGCTTCCGGGCTTCCTGCACGTCTCCGCCGCCCACCATTACCGGGGCGCCGAGCCGGGCGAGAGCGAGGAGGCCTATTCCGCCCGCCTCGCCGCCGAACTGGAGGAGACCATCCTGCGGGAGGGGCCGGACACGGTGGCGGCCTTCATCGCCGAGCCGGTCATGGGCGCGGGCGGCGCGATCGTGCCGCCGCGGGGCTATTTTTCCGCGATCCAGGCGGTGCTGGCGAAATACGAGGTCCGCTTCATCGCCGATGAGGTGATCTGCGGCTTCGGACGGCTCGGCACGTGGTTCGGCAGCGAGGCGCTGGGTGCCCGGCCCGATTCGATCTCCTTCGCCAAGGCCCTGACCTCGGCCTACATGCCGCTCGGCGGCGTGAGCATCGACGAACCGCTCTACGAAGCGCTTGTCGGCCAGAGCGAGAAGATCGGCACCTTCGGCCACGGCACCACCTATTCCGGACACCCGGTGGCTGCGGCCGTGGCGCTGAAGGCCATCGAGATCTATCGCCGCGACCGCATCATCGAGGGGGCGGCCGAGAAGGCACCCCAGTTCCAGCGTCGCCTCTCGGCGCTGGCCGGGCACGACCTCGTGGGCGAGGCCGGGGGCATCGGGCTGATCGGCGGCCTGGAGATCGTCGCCGACAAGGCCACCAAGCGGCAATACGACCCCAAGGCCGGCGTCGCTGCGCGCTGCGTCGCCTTCGCGCAGGGCGAAGGTCTGATCGTGCGGGCGCTTGCCGGCGACCGCGTCGCGGTCTGCCCGCCGCTGATCATCGCGCCGGATGAGATCGATGCCCTGTTCGACCGGCTCGGCCGGGCGCTCGACCGCACCCGGGACTGGATCCGCGCCGAGGGGCTGGAGGCGATGCCGGGCTGAGGCGCGCGGCCGGTCGCGGATGGACCTCAGACGGACGGCGGGAAAACCGTCGTCGGGACCCGGTGCCGCACCCGCATTCCGGTCGAAGACGCGCGCTCCGTCATTCCGCGTGGCGCGACGTGACCCGGCACGCCGCGAGGTCCATCAGCATCGCGCCCCCGGACGGCTTCGCTGTGCGCGCGGACGCGGCGCCGTCGAAGCCGCCGCCCGGACGCGGCATCACACCGCGTCGCGCTGCGCGTCCGGCTGAGCGGTGGCCTGGAGCCCGGTCGCCGTCAGCGGCGTGATGCGCAGCGTGGTGATCCGGTTCTTGGCCTTCCGTAGCACCTGGAAGCGGAAGCCGTGGAAGTTGAAGGCCGTCCCCTGATCCGGGATGGTCCGGGCCTCGTGGATGACGAGGCCCGCGATCGTGGTCGCCTCCTCGTCGGGGAGTTTCCAGTCCATCGCGCGGTTCAGGTCGCGGATCGGCACGCCGCCATCGACGTTCACCGACCCGTCCCCCTGCGGGCGCACCCCCGAGACCGTGACGTCGTGCTCGTCGGCGATGTCGCCGACGATCTCCTCCAGAATGTCTTCCAGAGTCACGAGGCCCATCACCTCGCCGTACTCGTCGACCACCAGGGCGAAGTGGGTCTTCTTGGTGAGGAAGGCCTTGAGCTGGGCGCGCAGGGACGTGGTGCCCGGCACGAACCACGTCTCCAGGGCGAGCGCCTCGACCTTGAGGCCCGAGGCGTCGCCCCCCGCCGCGTCGAGCGCCCGCAGCAGGTCCTTGGCGTGGAGCACGCCCACGATGTTCTCCGGCGTGCCGCGCCACAGGGGCATCCGCGTGTAGGGCGAGGACAGGACCGCGCGGACGATGTCCTCGGAGGGCTGGTCGGCGTCGATCGCCCGCATCTTGGTGCGGTGGACCATGACGTCGGACACCGACAGGTCCGAGAGGTCGAGGAGGCCGCCCAGCATGTCGCGCTCGGCCTTTGCGACGCCCCCCTCCCGGTGCATCAGCGCCACCTGCCCGCGCAGCTCCTCGGCGGCGGTGAGGATCGACTGGTGCTCGCCGATGGTGACGCCGAACGGCTTCAGCATCAGCCGCACGAGATGCTCGATGGCGATGGCCAGCGGGCCCATCAGCGCCACCGCGAAGGCCACCGGCCGGGCGGTGAGCAGCGCCGCCTTGTCGGGCTTGGAGATGGCGAGGGTCTTCGGCAGCACCTCGGCGAACACGATGACCAGCACCGACATGCCGACCGTGGCGTAGATCACGCCGCTCTTGCCGAACAGCGCGGTGAGCACGCTGGTGGTGAAGGCCGAGGCGCCGATCGCCACGATGTTGTAGCCGATCAGCATGGCGCCGATGAAGCGCTCGCGGATCGCCAGGATGCGGTTGACGATCGCGGCCCGCGGATCGCCCGCCTGTTCGAGGGCGTGCATCCGCGCCCGCGACGCGGCCGTGAAGGCCGTCTCCGCGCCCGCGAAGAAAGCCGAGAGGAGCAACGAGATCGCCACGATGCTCGCGGCGAACCACAGGTCGATATGGGTTTCCATCGGGTCCGTCAGGCACGCCGCGCGCGGCTTGTCGGCCGCCCATATAGCGCCTCCCGCGACTTATTGCGCGCCGATCTGGCGCACCGTCCACGTCGCCCAGTAGACGGGCCTTCCGTAGAGGCTCGACGTGTCGCGGCCGGAGGCGGTCGGAGCGAGCCGGTCGAGCCAAGTCAGGAACCCGGCCTTGTTCGGATAGATCGCCGGCGTGTCGAGGTTGCCTTCCGCGTCCGTCATCCAGAAATGCGCGCTCCGATCGTACCGGCCGCTGCCGTCGCCCCCCGAGCGCAGTCCGAGATAGGCCGGCGAGCGGCCGGCTTCGACCGGATCGGCGTAGAGCTTGAGGGCGCCGATGCCATCGAGGTTCATGTCGGCGGTGTACTGGAGGCAGATGTCCGCCACGGGGCCGCCCGGCGCGTTGGCGGGCCGCTGGCACGTGTAGGAGACCGCCCAGCGCTGCAAGCCCTTGGCCCGGGCCACCCGCACGAGGGACCCGGGCGGCAGCGGCCCGGCGAGCTTGCGGGCCGTCGACCAGACCTTCGCACCGGACAGGTCCTGCGCGGTGCGCAGGAAGAGCCCGGTGCGGCGCTTCTCGGGGGCGAGGCCGCAATCCTCGGGCAGCACGTCGGTATAGACGTAGTGATAGGTGCGATCCACGACGCTGATCGAACCGGCGAGCCCGTGGGTCTCGAAGGCCGGGGCCGTGCAGGCCGAGGTCACCGGCTTGCCCGCCTCGTCGATCACCGCGGCGGGGGCGGGCGGGTCGCTGCGCCGCCCGCGGCCCGCGCCGGCCTCGAACGGCGTCCAGGCCAGGCCGTACCCGTCCGCGGTGCGGGTGCGGATCTCGAAGGTCTGGAAATCGAGGGTCCGGGCCTCGATCTGCACGCGGCGGCGGACATCGGCCGGGCCGGACGCCGGCGCGTCCTGCTCCGCTCGCCGGCGCCGACGGCGGCCCCGGCGCTCGGTCTCGGCATCGTCCCCGCCGGTGACGCCCACGCGCTCCTGCCCGAGCAGGAAGACGTAGCTGTAGGCCTCCCCGGCCCAGGTGCGGCCCGTCACCGCGATCGGGTCGCGCGGGCCGATCCCCTCGGCCGTCGGTGTCGGTTCGGACCAGCCGCGCGCCCGCGTGCTCTGCTCTGGCAGGTCGACCCAGAACCGGTCGGCCGCGGGCGGCAGCGTCGTGACCAAGGCCTCGAAGGTCCGCCCGGTGCGCAGGGCGCCGCCATCCCGGCTGTCCGTGGCGCGGCGCTCCGGGCAGGGCTCGTCCCGTCGGGATGCCACAGGGGTCTGCCCCTGGAACAGGGCCTGGATCGGGCCCGGTGCCTCGGAACGGGCAAGCCGCAGGAGCTGAACGCCGCGTACGAACGCGCAGGGCGCCGGCGCGATCAGGACGCCCTCGGCCTCCGAGCCATCCCGGCAGATCTCGAGGGCGCCGCCGCCCGTGAGGAAGCAGCTCGGCGCGCTGCCCTCGTAGCTCGCGGGCCTGGCCTCGGCGGGGTCCGGTCCAAGCAGCACGGATCCGGCCACTCCCCAGAGCCCCGCGAGGGCGCCGACGTGCCAGCGGCGCCCGGCCGAGCGCCGAGACCTTGAGTCGCGTACGCAGGAGACGGTGGTATCGGCGAAGGATGTTCCAGCAGACTCTATAGAAACCACGTCTATCGCCGATGTTGACCCGGTTATCGAAATAGTCTCGCAGGCTCTATCCTACGGTGGTCGAACCGGGAAGTGGCGCCGACCACGCACCGCGCCTTCGATGGGGATTGGGCGAACCCCGGGCCCGCTCGTCCGTTGTCGCGGCTTGAGGGCCCCGCTTGGCCGCTCCTGTCAGCGTTCGGAGATCAGCGCATGGATATCGCCGTCGAAACCGTCACCGACATCGTCATGCGGCTGCGCGCCATCGAGGTGAAGGAGGGCAACACCGATCCGGATTCGGGCTCGAACCCGATCGACGACGGGTCCACCGACGTCCTGACCTCCGGCACCGACGACGCCACAGAATCCGAGGTCCGGGGCCTGATCGCCGGGCTCGACGACGATTCCCGGGCCGAGCTGCTCGCCCTTCTCTATATCGGACGCGGCGACATGGAGCCCGAGGAGTGGAGCGAGGCCGTGCGCTTCGCCCGCGAGCGCGAGGCCGCTGGCGAGGGCGCCGTGCGGGAGCTGCTGGGCTCGCCCGACGCCGGGGATCTGCTGGAGGAGGGCCTCGACGCGATGGGGCTCAGCCCCGAACTGCCGCAGGCCTGAGCGCCCGGGAGCGGCCGGTCCATGGCCTCACGCGTGCGCAAGGGCGCCACCAAGGCGCTGCGGGTCCTCACCCGGCCGGTCCGCCGGGCGCAGGGCCGGGGCGGCAAGGGACCGGGCGGCCTCGTGGTCGAGCCGTACCGCGGCTACGGCTCACGCGATGAAGTATTCCTGATCGGCCGCGTCTTCCGGCAATCGCCCGGGATCCCCGGCGAGGATCCCGATTCCCTGCGGGCGCAATGGCGCGACCTGCGGCGCCGCATCGCCCGGCGGGCGATTGCCGGAGCCGCCGTGACCGCCCGGTTCGGCGACGACGCCGTCCGGGTCGAGACCGACCGCGACGGTTATTTCCGTCTGCACCTGCACCCGCGCACGCGACCGGCTGCGCCGGGGGAGTGGCACGCGGTCGATCTCCTTCTCGACGCCGACCCGCCGATCCCCGCCGAGGGCGCGGTGTTCATCCCGCCCGACCAGTGCCGTGTCGTCGTCGTCAGTGACATCGACGACACGGTCATGCGCACCGGTGTCGCCAACAAGCTGACGATGCTCTGGCGCCTGTTCGTGGAGGATGCCGAGAGCCGGGTCGCCTTCCCGGGTGTGGCCGCCCTCTACCGGGCCCTGCATGCGGGCGCCGGCGGCGGCGAGGGCAACCCGATGCTCTACGTCTCCCGGGCCCCCTGGGGCCTCTACGAAATGCTGTCGGAATTCTTCCAGCGCCACGGCATTCCGGCGGGGCCGGTGCTGTTCCTGAGGGAATGGGGCCTGTCCTGGACGCATCCGCTGCCGCGCCGGGCCACCGACCACAAGCAGGCGCTGATCCGCCACATGCTCGCCCTCTACCGGGATCTGCCCTTCGTGCTGATCGGCGACAGCGGCCAGCACGATCCGGAGGTCTACGCGCAGATCGTCGAGGAGAATCCCGGGCGGGTGCTGGCAGTCTACATCCGCAACGTGTCCCGCGACTCGGCCCGGGTCGAGGAGATCGTCCGCCTCGCCGGCGCCGTCGCCCGGGCCGGATCGAGCCTGGTGCTGGCCGGCGACAGTGTCGCGATGGCCGAGCATGCGGCGGCCATCGGGTTGATCGCCCCCGAGGCGGTGGCCGGCGTCGCCGACGAGCATGCCGCGGCGGAGACCGATACACGGCGGGAGACCGCCCGGATCACGCCGGATCTCGCCGGTTCTGCCGCCGAGGACCCGATCGCCCCCGAGGCGATCGCCGAGGCGCTGGCCGGTGACGGCGCCGTGCCGGCGACCCTGGTGGTCGAGCCGGCCACCCCGGCTGCGCTGCCGCGCCTCGAAGCGTGAACGCAAGGCCGTGATCGTAACCGGGGCCGCTGTCGCGGTCCGCCCCGTCCGATACTTCATGGATCCACGCAGCCGGCCCCCGCCGAGACGGGTCCGCAGACCGGGCTGCCCAGGAGGAACCGAGATGCGCCTGAGCCTGTCCGCGCTGCTGATGATCGCCTGCGGAACCCACGCCGCCCTCGGGCAGGCCGCACCCGCCGAGAGGCCAGTTCCCCGTTTCGAGCAGCTCGAGGCCGAGATCGGAGCGGCCAATGCCGCGCCGGGGCCACGGACGGTACCGGCCAAGGTCGTGCCGGTGCCCGCCGACACGACGAGTCCGCAATTCCGCACGGCTGTGGCGGCGCCCTACCGCGTGCCGGCCTGGAACGCGAACCCGCCGGACGCCGCGGCCTGGAAGGCCCTGGTCGACCGGCTGGCCGCCGCCGGCGCCGCCGCCCTCCCCGCCCTGCGTGAGAAGCTCGGCGTCACCAGCGAGGCCGCCGTGATCGGCGGCGTGAAGGCCTTCGTGATCCAGCCCCGGCAGATGCCCGAAGCCAACCGCAACCGCCTGCTCCTGCACATCCACGGGGGCGGCTACGTCTACAATCCCGGCGAGTCCGGCACGCTGGAGGCGATCCTGATGGCCGGCCTCGGCGGCTACAAGGTCATCGCGGTGGATTACCGCATGCCGCCGGATGCCCCCTACCCCGCCGCCATGGACGACGCGACCGCCGTGTGGCGCGCCATGCTGACCATGCAGAAGCCTCAGAACATGGCGGTGTTCGGCACCTCCACGGGCGGCGGCATGACCCTGGCTCTGATGCTCCGCGCCAAGGCCGAGGGACTGGCGCTGCCGGCGGCGATCGGCCTCGGCACGCCCTGGTCCGACATGACCGAGACCGGCGACAGCTACCGGACCAACGAGTGGCTGGACAACGTCCTCGTCAGCTATTCCGGCTACCTGACGCCGGCCGCCAAGCTCTACGCCGCCGGTCGGGACCTGAAGGACCCGCAGCTCTCGCCGATCTATGGCGATTTCGCCGGCCTGCCGCCCGCGATCCTGATCACCGGCACCCGCGACCTGTTCCTGTCGAACACCGTGCGCACCCATCGGAAGCTGCGCGCCGCCGGGATCGAGGCGTCCCTCCAGGTGTTCGAGGGCATGTCCCACGCCCAGTACCTCTTCACCCCGGACGCCCCGGAGACCAAGGAGGTGTTCGCCGAGATGGCGCGGTTCTTCGATAGCCATCTGGGGCGGTGAGACGCGGCGCGGCGGGCTTGCGCGGGGCTTGTCCTCACGAAATGGTGCAATGCAGCATTTCGGTGGGAAGCCTTCACATACCGGTGGCGATGCCTAGGTTTGGGCGCTCCCGTGCCGGTCCACGCTCTTCGAGCCTGTTGGAGCCCATCCGTGCAAACCTACACCCTCGCCATCGCCGACGGCGTCTTGTTCGCCTGCCTGCCCGACGAGGCCGACATCACGGCCGCGATCACCGACGCGACCGCCACCAATTACGGGTTCGGCCTCAGCCTCGACATCGTCCGTGGGGCAACCCTGACCAACGCGGCGGGGCCCGAGGACGAGGTCGTCTGGCAGGAAGGTCCCGACAGCGAGCTGCTCGACGCGCAAGGGCGGCGCTACCGCTACGCCGTCCGTCGCCCCTGCTGACCTGACTTCGGGAGGCCTGCCGGACTACGTTCCGCCCATGCAGAAGCGGGCGCCAGGGGCGGAACGACGTGGCGGGCTCCCCCGGTTCCTCGTCCTGTATGCGGCGCTCTACGGTGCCTATGGCGTTCTGTCGCCGATCCTGCCGGGCTTCCTGGCGGCCCGTGGCCTGACGCCGGCTGAGATCGGTCTTCTTCTCGCCGCCGCGGGTGCGCTGCGCCTCGGGATCGGGCCGCTGGCCGGTGCCTTCGCCGACCGCCATCGCGCCGGCAGATCCATTCTTGCGGCGAGTCTCGCGCTGGCGGGGCTCAGCACCCTGGCGCATCTGCCGGGCGTCGGGTTGGCGCAGTTGATCGCCCCGGCTCTGCTCTATGCGGTGGGCACCGCGGCCCCGGCGCCGCTCGCCGACGCGCTGGCCCTGGCCGCCGCGCGGGGCGGGGCGGCGTTCCAGTACGGCTGGATCCGTGGCGCGGGCTCGGCCGCTTTCATCGCGGGCACCGCCGCCGCGGGCTGGTCGATCGGGATCTTCGGCCTCGCCGCCGCCCTCGTCGCGAGCGGCGGCCTGTTCCTCGCCGCCGGTGCGTCGGCCCTGGCGCTGCCGGCGGATCGGGCCCGAACGACCCGGGCCGGGGCGCCGTGGCACGGTTTCGCTGCCCTGATCGCGCTGCCGCGTTTCCGCCGCACGGTGCTGGTCGCCGCCCTGGTGATCGGCGCCCACGCGATGCACGACGGCTTCGCCATGATCCTGTGGCGCTCCGCCGGGATCGCGCCGGCCACCGCGGGCCTCCTCTGGTCGGTGTCGGTGGCCGCCGAGGTTCTGGTCTTCCTGCTGGTCGGGCCGCCCCTGCTGGCGCGGATCGGCCCTGCGGCAGGCGTCGCGGCCGCGGCCTGCGCGGGGGCCGTCCGCTGGGCGGTGCTGGGCTCCACGACCGCGATCCCGTGGCTCGCCGCCGTCGAGGCCCTGCACGGGGTGAGCTTCGCCCTCCTCCACCTCGCCTGCCTCGGGCTCATCGAAGCCACCACGCCGGCCGACCTCCGGACGACCGCGCTGGCCCTGTACGGCACCCTGGGCCTCGGCCTGTCCGGCGTCGCCGCGACCCTGGCCTCCGGGGCGCTCTACGGGTCGTTTGGGGCTTCCGCCTTCTGGGCGATGGCGGCCCTGAGTCTCGCGGCCCTGCCGCTGGTGCCGGGGCTGCGGGATCGCTGAAGCGGCGGGTTCTTTTCCCGGGCCTGTGGTACGGACCCGGAACGGACCCGCCCGAAAAGCCCAGCATGCCCGTCGTCGCCGAGATCCTGATCCCGCTGGCCCTCGATACACCCTACAGCTACGTGGCGCCGGCCGGGCTCGACCTCGCCGCCGGCGACGTGGTGCAGGTGCCTCTCGGACCGCGCGAGATCGTCGGGGTCGTCTGGGGCGTGGCCGAGAGCCCCGGCGGCTCGAACCTGCGGCCTGTGACCGACCGCCTGCCCTTCCCGCCCCTGTCGGACTCGCTGCGCAGCCTCGTCGACTGGATCGCCCGCTACACGCTGGCGCCGAAAGGCTCGGCGCTGGCCATGGTGTTGCGCCTGCCCGACGAGGCGGCGGCCGGCGAGACCGCCCGGGTCGCCGTGCGCATCACCGACAAGCCCCCGGCCCGGCCGACCCCGGCCCGCACCAAGGTCCTCGCCGCGGCCGCCGACGGCGGTCTGCGGGGCAAGAGCGCCCTGGCCAAGGAGGCCGGGGTCTCGCTCTCGGTGGTCGACGGGCTCATCGACGACGGTGCCCTGGAGACCGTGGCGGTCGCGCCCGAGCCGGTCGCGCCGCGGCCCGATCCGGACTTCCCGCGCTCGCCGCTCTCGCCCGCCCAGGCCGAGGCCGTGGCGGCTCTGGTCGCGCCCTTTCCGTGGGACCGGCCGCCGGCGGAGGATCCGGCCGATCTCAGGCCCGTCCTGCTGGAGGGGGTCACCGGCTCGGGCAAGACCGAGGTCTATTTCGAGGCCGTGGCCGCCTGCATCCGGGCGGGCCGCCAAGCGCTGATCCTGATGCCGGAAATCGCGCTGACGGCCCAGTTCCTGGACCGCTTCGCAGCCCGGTTCGGGGTTCGGCCGGCGGCGTGGCATTCCGGAATCGGCGGCAGGCGTCGCGAGCGCCTGCGGGCCGCGGTGGCCGAGGGCGAGGCGCTGGTGGTGGTCGGCGCGCGCTCGGCCCTGTTCCTGCCCTTCGCGCGGCTGGGGCTGATCGTGGTCGATGAGGAGCACGAGACCGCCTACAAGCAGGAGGACGGCGTCCATTACCATGCCCGCGATATGGCGGTGGTGCGCGGGCGTCTCGAGTCCTGCCCGGTGGTGCTGACCTCGGCGACGCCCGCCATCGAGACCCGCGTCAACGCCGCAAGGGGGCGCTACCGGCACATCCTGCTCCCCGAGCGCTTCGGCGGGCGGCGCCTGCCCGACATCGCGGCGATCGACATGCGCCTCGACCAGCCCGAGCGCGGCCGCTTCCTGAGCCCGCCGCTGGTCAACGCGGTGAAGAGCACCCTGGAGCGCGGCGAGCAGGCGCTGCTGTTCCTCAACCGCCGGGGCTACGCGCCCCTGACCCTCTGCCGGGCCTGCGGCCACCGCTACCAGTGCAAGAACTGCTCGACCTGGCTGGTGGAGCACCGGTTCCGCCGGGCGCTGGTCTGCCATCAATGCGGCTATGCCGAGCGCCGGCCGGAGGCCTGCACCGAGTGCGGCACATTCGACAATCTCACCGCCTGCGGCCCCGGCGTCGAACGGATCGCCGAGGAGGCCACGGCCTTGTTTCCGGACCGGCGCGTCGTCGTCCTGTCGAGCGACTTCCCCGGCGGCGCGGAGCGCCTGCGGCAGGAACTCGATGCCGTGGCAGCCGGCGAATGCGATATCGTGATCGGGACGCAACTCGTGGCGAAGGGCCACAATTTCCCGTTCCTGACCCTGGTCGGCGTGCTCGACGCCGATATCGGCCTGACCTCGGGCGATCCGCGGGCCGCGGAACGGACGTTCCAGCTGCTGCAGCAGGTCACCGGCCGTGCCGGCCGCGGAGAGAAGCCCGGCCGCGCCCTCGTCCAGACCTACCAGCCGGACCATCCCGTGATCGCGGCCCTCCTGTCGGGGGATGCCGAGCGCTTCTACGCGGAGGAGATCCAGGCCCGCGAGGCGGCGGGCCTTCCGCCGTTCGGGCGGCTCGCCGCGCTGATCGTTTCGGCGACCGAGCGCGAGGTGGCGGAGGCCCACGGCCAGGCGCTGGCCCGCGCGGCCGAGCCGCCGGAGGGCGTGATGGTGCTGGGTCCCGCCGAGGCGCCGCTGGCCCTGGTGCGCGGCCGATACCGCTTCCGCCTGCTCGTGAAGACCGAGCGCAACGTCGATCTGCAGGCCTACCTGCGCGCCTGGATCGCCCGGGGTCCGAAGGTGCGCGGCAACGTCCGGGTCGCCATCGATGTCGACCCGCAGAGCTTTTTGTAGGACACTCGGGCGACGGGCGGCGGATCCCGGCCGGAGATTGGCCGGGACGCATGCGGTTCCCGGAGGAGCGATCAGTGCTGACTTATACCAAGACGCCGGATTCCAACGTCGCCGAGATCGTGGTCGACGGGAAGATCACCGACGAAGAGATGAACGCCATGATGACGGCGATGAAGGCCGACCTCGACAAGGGCGGCAAGATCAAGCTGCTCGAGGACATCCGCGCCTTCGAGGGCATGGAGCCGGCCGCCTTCTTCAAGGATCCGCGCTTCGGCTTCTCGATGATGAAGAGCGTCAGCCACGTCGCCCTGGTGACGGACGCACCCTGGCTCAAGGCGCTGGCCGAAACCTTCAATTTCGTCTCGCCGACCCAGATCAAGGTGTTCGAGCGGGCCCGCATCGACGAGGCGCGCACCTGGCTCGCAGCCGCCGTCTGAGCGGTCTCAGTCGGCCTGCGCGGTGCGGGTATCGCTGCGCCGCGCGGTCCAGTGGCCGGAGCAGAGGGACGAGACCTTCCAGGTCCCCGCGCCGCTCCCGGCCCGGAGCCGCCCCGTTCCCGTGCCGCTCGCGGTGCCGTTGTTGACGGTGAGCCCGACGCTGCCATCGGCCCCGACATGCCCGTTCACCTGCGCGCCGGCGGCGCCGGAGATCAGCTGCACGTGACCCTCGCGAATGGCGAGCGCGTAGGTGTAGCGGGCGCTGCACAGACCGGTTTCCGTGACCAGTTCCACCGACCACCGTCCGTTATGCGTGCCGGGCTCCGCGCTGGCGGGCGCGCAAAGGGGAAGGAACAGGCCGGCGGCGAGGGCCGCGACGGCGGTCAGCTTGATCATGCGGGGCGATCTCTCAGCGAAGTGGATGCCGCCTGAGGCGGGATGCACGGTCAGAATCATCGATCGGGGATGACTCGACGCTGAACGATCGAAGCGGCAAGAGTATGGCCGCCACGCGTTAGCTCAAGATAGATCAGGGTCGGCGAAGGGCGGAGTAATAGTCAAGCTCGATAGAGCCGAATCTGCTCTCCGATCGGAAGACCTGATGCCAAGTCTCGCCGACATCCTGAGGTTTGGCAGGGGGCGGCCGGCACGGGGCGCGCCGAGCCCGACCGGAGGGAGTGGGTCCCGTAAGCACGGGGCGCTCGGGATGCGAAGCGACGCGGGCTGCCCCCCGCGCAAACGAGCGGCCCGGGCGATCAGTCCGTCAGCGGCCGGGCTTCTTCCGGCAGCATGATCGGGATCCCGTCGCGGATCGGATAAGCGAGCTTGGCGGAACGGCTGATCAGTTCCTGGCGGACGGAATCGTATTCCAGTGTCCCTTTGGTCAGCGGGCAGACCAGGATCTCCAAAAGCTTCGGGTCCACGCGGGTCGCTTCGACGGGGGCGGTGAGGTCGTTGGTCATCGTTCGTGCAGCCTATTGCATCGTCGACTCGGGGCCCGAGCCGCGAACCAGTTCCATCTGCGTGACCGCGATCAGGATCTCGGCCCGCGTCTTCAGGTCGGGGGCCTCGAGCATCGCCTGTTTCTCGCGCACACCGAACGGACTCATCATGCAGAGGGCGTTGACCAGCGCCTCGTCGGGCGCCTCGTCGATTCCGGCCCAGTCCACCTTGAGGTCGTTCGACTCTACGAAGTCGCGCAACGCCTTGAGCACGCCCGCGCGGTCGACCTGCTCCTCGCCCGCCCGGGGCTCGAAGTCCACAGCGAAGTCGTCATAGGAGACGTGGCAGCGGCGATAGGGGCCGATCGAGGCCAATTCACTCTCGACCCGGAAGCGCGTGATGCCGGTGAGCGAGATCAGGTATCGTCCGTCGCCGGTCTCCGCGTACTGGGTCACCCGCCCCGCGCAGCCGACGCGGTAGAGTTTCGGATTGGCCCCGCCCGATCCTTCCGGATCCGGCTGGATCATGCCGATGATCCGGTCCGTGCGCATGGCATCGTCGACCATGGCGAGATAGCGCGGCTCGAAGATGTTCAGCGGCATCTGCCCGCGGGGCAGCAGCAGCGCCCCGGAGAGGGGGAAGACCGGGATGACCGCGGGACAATCCGCCGGGCCCTTGTAGCTCGCATGGGTGCTCATGGCGCCTCCCGGGGGGGCCGATTGGTGGTCCGAAGCGCGAGCCGGAACCTCACGAGAACAAAAGCGCCGAGAGCTTGCGCCGTCCGCGGATCGTATCCGGATCCATCACGCCCCAGGCCTCGAAGAACTGCAGCAGCTGCTTGCGCGCCCCGTCGTCGTTCCAGTCCTTGTCGCGCCGGCGCAGTTCGATCAGGTGGTCGACGGCCTGGCCGCGTTCGCCCCGGGCGGCGAGGCCCAGCGCGAGGTCGAACCGCGCCTGATGGGCGTCCGGGTTGGCCTCCACTTCCCGCTGCACGCCCGCGAGATCGCCGAGCGAGGCGGCCTGCTCGGCGAGTTCGAGGGCGGCGCGGATGCCGGCGAGCGCCGGATCGCCAGCCTTCGCCTCCGGCACCATGGCCAGAACCCGCTTGGCGTTCTCGATCTCGCCCGCGTCGAGCTGCATCTTGGCGAGGCCGGCCAGCGCCGTGACGTTGTCGGGCTGCTGCTCCAGGACCGCCGCGTAGATTTCCGCAGCACCGGCGAGGTCGCCCTCCTCGATGAGGGCGGCGGCGTCCGCGAGCGCGGCCTCGAGCGGATCCTGCTGAGGACCGGCCACGCGCCCGATCAGCTCCTTGATCTGGCTCTCGGGGACGGCGCCCATGAAGCCGTCGACCGGCTGGCCCTTCTGGAAGACGATGACCGCCGGAATCGACTGGATGCCGAGCTGGCCTGCGATCGAGGGATGCTCGTCGATGTTCATCTTCACCAGGGCGACCGCGCCGGCAGCCTCCCGGACCACCTTCTCCAGCACCGGCGTGAGCTGCTTGCAGGGTCCGCACCAGGGCGCCCAGAAATCGACCAGCACAGGCCGGTGCATCGACTCGGCGAGCACGTCCTGCCGGAAGCTCGCAGTGGTCGTGTCCTTGATGAGGGTGCCGGTGTCGCCGGCCGGGGCACCGCCCCCGGCGAGGGTGTCGTTGAGCATCGGTCTGGCTTCGGAACCTTTTTCGTGGAGTTCCCTAAATGGGGCTTCCGCCATGATCTGACCAGCCCAAAGACAGGGACGCTCAGCGGGCCGGTGCGGCGGCCGGCGCACCGGCAGGCGCCTTGGCCGCAGTCACGAACGTTCCGGCAAACGGGCGTCCGTCGGCCGTGCTGGCCTCGCAGGTGATCGCGGTGCGGCCCGGTTCCGGGGTGGAGAAGCGGCAGGCGCCGATCGCCAGGATCGGGGCGCCATCCTTTCCGGTGGTGACCACGTTGATCGGCTGCAGCGGATCGGTCTCCTCGGTGGCTTCCTGCTGGGCGCCGTTACCGCTGAAGCTGAGCGCCTGACCGTCGGAGGTGGTGAAGTCGAAGCTGGTGCGATTGCGGCTCACCGCGTTCGTCAGGACGTTGCTGCAGGAGCTGCTCAGATCCTGCGTGCCGATCACGAGCTTCTCGCAGGTGCCGTCCAGCCGCAACGCGGCCTGGGCGCAAGCCGCAGAGGGAAGACTGACGAGAGCGCAGAGCAGCGCGAGGCGCAGGCGATTGGTCATGGCGGGTCGGGCATCCTCCGGTTGAGAGCCGAACTAGGCGCACGGCGTCCGCCGTCGAGGGGGCGGTATCGGGACGGGGCCGGCGTCGGGCTCACCACGGGCCGAACCCCAGCCGCAGCCGGCTAGCCCGCAAACCGCAGGGCGCGGTCGTTCGGGGCGGCGAAATCCAGCTCCGGTCCGAGGGGCACGATCCCCGTCGGATTGATGGTCGGATGGCTCTCGTAATAATGCCGCTTGATATGCGTCAGATCGACGGTCGGCGCGATGCCGGGCATGGCATAGAGATCGCGGAGATAGTTCGACAGGTTCGGATAGTCGGCGATCCGGCGCCTGTTGCACTTGAAGTGCCCGACATAGACCGCGTCGAACCGCACCAGGGTGGTGAACAGGCGGATATCCGCCTCGGTCACGCGGTCGCCGCAGAGGTAACGGCTCCGGTCGAGCCGCGCTTCGAGCGCATCGAGCTCGGCGAACAGGGCCTCGAAGGCTTGGGCATAGGCGCCCTGGGTGGTGGCGAAGCCCGCCTTGTAGACACCGTTGTTCACCCGGTCGTAGACCCGAGCGTTCACCGCGTCGATCTCGGGACGCAGGTCCGCCGGGTAGAGATCCGGACCCGTACCCCCGAAGGCGTCGTTCAGCATCCGCAGGATCTCGGCGGATTCGTTCGACACGATGGTGCCGCGCTCCCGGTCCCACAGCACCGGCACGGTGACGCGGCCGCTGTAGGACGGGTCGGCCGCCAGGTAGACCTCGTAGAGGCGCCGTGCGCCGTGGATCGGGTCCGGCGTCGCGCCCGGCGTGTCACCGAACACCCAGCCCTCGGCGCCCATGTGCGGATCGACCACCGAGACGGAGATCACGTCTTCCAGCCCTTTGAGCGCGCGCCCGATCAGCGTGCGGTGCGCCCAGGGACAGGCCAGGGAGACGTAGAGATGGTAGCGGCCCGGCTCGGCCCGGAAGCCGCCCGATCCGGACGGGCCCGGTGATCCGTCGGCGGTCACCCAGTTGCGGAAGGCGGAGGCCTTGCGCTCGAAGCGGCCGCCCGTCGCGGCGGTGTCGTACCACTGGTCGCGCCAGATGCCGTCCACGAGGAGGCCCATCGTCGTCTCCGGTCCCATAAGCGATCCGACCCAGATGGGCCTCGCGCGGCGTCTGTGAAGACGGATGCCGGTCTGCATCCGAGGAGCGCCGACCGCGCGACCGGTGCGCCCGTTCCCGCCGGCCCGCGAGTTCTGCGCAAGGCAGGGCTGCGCCGATCCTTCTGTTGCGGTGCAGCAAACTGAGCCATCTCTCGGGCACCCACCCGTCGCCGCGCACGTGCCGCAGCGGCCCGATCGCGTGGGGAGATCGATGGAGGTGAAGTGATGTCGTTCGCGCTGGTGCCCGTCGCCGAGGCGGCCCTGTTCACGTTCGGATGCTTGGTGATCCATGCTCTGCGGCGCCATGCCGACGTGGTCACGGCAACGCTCGCGTGCCTCGCGACACTCCTCGTCCTGATGATCGGGATCGCCTGCGCGCCGGAATCCGTCGCCAAGTATCAGGCCGCCAGCGTCACCGACTTCGCCCGCCTGGATCCGGCCATCTACTGAGGCGCCACGGCACGTCCCAGGCCGTCGCTCCCGAGCCGTGCGAGGCGACCGCCCGTCCCGCGCTGACCGGCGACGGCCACGTCGAAATCGTCCTTCGGCAGCTTGGCCAGGAAGCGCTCGGCGATCTCGAACAGCAGGATGTCCGGACGCACGCGCTCGATGTAGGGCCAGTCGAGGCTCGAGGACCAGACGAAGTGAACCTCGCTGAAACTCTCGGCGAGCAGCCCGGTCAGCAGGAACGGGTCGAAATGGGCGCAGGAATCGCCGAACAGGACGAGCCGTCGCGGATCGGCCCCCGGGGACGGGTTTCGATAGACGACATGCGCGCCGACATGCACCTCGCGGTCGCGTCCCTGCGCCTCGTAGGCGGCCAGTAGCGGCCCCGTCTCCACCCGCATCGCATCGCGCTGCAGCATGAACCGCTCCAGCCGCTCGCGCGGCCGCTCGGGCAGCTTCTCGCCGAGATCCATGATCTGTTCCGAGACGGTACCGGGACGCCCGCCGATATCGGCGGGCGGAACCGCCCCGAGCGCCCGCATGATCTCGCGATAGGCCAGCAGGCACCCCTGCGCGGTCCAGTGGGTGTCGGTGCGCAGGTAGAGCGGCGTCGCTCCGTTGCGGGCAGCGCGAAGCGGCGCGAGAAGGTCGAGATAGGCCGGGTGTCGCGCGAGGCGTCGGGCCAGTCGCCGGGTCGAAGCCTTAGCCGGCGCGTAGCGCAGGCCGTCGGTCTTGTCGTCGTAGACCGACAGCTTCTCCGGCACGATCACGTGGAGGCAGCGAATGCCGAGGTCCTCGGCCCGCCGCGCACGGGCCTTGATCAGCCGCGTCCAGCCGCGCAGCAGCAGCCAGTGCCGCAGACCGCCGCGATACCGGTCCATGACCCGGTTGGTTCCTCCGGTGAGAAATAACCAGCCGTCGCGGCCGACATGGACGCTCTCCCTGCCTGAAGACATGACGGTGCTTTAGCCGCACCGTGAGCGGGCGACTAGGCCGGACCCGGTGCCGGGACGAGGCGTTCCTCAGGCATGCCGCCTTCGTCCCTCCCGGCCGTTCAGACCCCCGATGGCCCGGAGCCCGTCCGCCCGGGGCGCCCGTGGCGCCCGCGCCGGGTGCTGGTGATGCCGTCCGCTCTGGAGCATCCCCATGGCCGGGCCATGCTGGCCCGCGCCGAGGCCCTGGGCCTGCCGGTGGAGCGCCTGCCGTCCAACCGCCTACCGAGCCCGCGCGAGGCGGATCCCCGCCGGGCCTACGCGGCCGCGAAGGCGACCCTCGTCCTGACGAACGCCCCGCCGACCAAGCTGCGGCTGCAGCCGATCCCGCCCTCGGCCGACTGGCGCTTCGACCTTGCCGAGGGCTGCCCCGCCCATTGCCAGTACTGCTACCTCGCCGGCTCGCTCGCGGGGCCGCCGGTGACGCGCGCCTATGCCAATCTCGAGGCGATCCTCGGCAACCTCACGGCCTATGCCGGGCGCGGGGCAGTGACCTCGGCGTCCCGGGAGCGGGCGCACGAGGGAACCACCTTCGAGGCGTCCTGCTACACCGATCCCCTCGGCATCGAGCACCTGACCGGCTCGCTCTCGGCGGCGATCCGGCATTTCGGCGCCTGGGACGCGCCGGTTCAGTTGCGCTTCACCACCAAGTTCGCCGCGGTGGCACCGCTCCTCGACCTGCCGCACAACCGGCGCACGCGGATCCGCTTCTCGGTCAACCCGCGGGCCGCCGCGCGTTACGAGGGCGGCACCGATCCCCTCCCCGCCCGGCTCGCCGCCATGGCCGAGGTGGCCCGGGCCGGTTATCCGGTCGGCCTGACCGTCGCGCCGATCCTGCCGGTCCCGGACTGGGAGGCGGCCTATGCCGGGCTGATCCGCGCCGCCGCCGACGCCCTCGCCGATGTGCCGGATCTCGACCTCACCGCCGAACTCATCACCCATCGCTTCACCCCCGGCTCGAAGGCGGTGCTGCGCGGCTGGTATCCCGGCTCGGACCTGCCCCTCGACGAGGCCGAGCGCGTCGAGAAGCGCACCAAGTTCGGCTCCGTGAAGTATGTCTTCCCGAAGCTCCTGATGCAGGCGATGCGCAGCCACCTCACCGCGTGCCTCGCCCGAGACCTGCCGACGGCGCGGATTCTATACTGGACCTGAGCGGCTTCGGGCGCCATCTGGCCCGCATGATGGATGCGGACCCCCTGATCCTGACGCTCGCCTTCGATGAGCCGACCTTCGCCCGGTTCGACGGCGAGCGGCGTCGCTACTTCCCCGAAGCGCTGAATCGGATTCCCGCCCATGCGACCCTGTTCCACCACCTGCCGGGCGACCGGGAGCGGGGCGTGATCGAGGCCATCACCGCCCTCGCCCGCACCGTTCCGACGCCGGAGGTCGCCGTGACGGGCCTGCGCTTCACCGGCCGGGGCGTCGCCTACGTGCTCGAATCCGATGCGCTGTCGAACTTCCGGGCCCGCCTTGCGCAGGGCTTCGCGCCTCATCTCACCGCCCAGGATCGGCAGGGCTGGCGCCCCCACGTTACGGTCCAGAACAAGGTGGCTCCGGACAAGGCCCGGGCGCTCCACGCCGACCTGTCGGCCGGTTTCGCGCCGTTCCGCTTCGCCGCGCCGGCGACGCTGCTCTGGCGCTACCGTGGCGGTCCCTGGGATGCGGTGGCCCGCCTGCCCTTCGGAGAGAACGACTGATGACGCACGTCCCCGACCCGGATCCCGCCGCATGAAGGCCCCGAGCCAGATCCGCAACAATCGCCTGATCGAGCCAGCCCTGGCGGTGTGGCTGCGGTTGCGCCTGAACGAAGTCGGTCCCCTCGTCGCCCTGCTCTGCCTGAGCACCCTCGGCTATGGGTTCTTCTACCTCGCCCACGAGGTCGGCGAGGGCTCCACCGCGGCCCTCGACCGCCGGATCCTGCTCGCCCTGCGCAACCCCGCCGATCTCGCCGATCCGATCGGGCCGCCCTGGCTCGAGGAGACGATGCGCGACATCACCGGGCTCGGCAGCGTCTTCACGGTGCTGTTCCTCACCTGCGCGGTGGCGGGCTATCTCGCCGTGTCCGGGCGGCGGCGCATCGGCCTCTACGTCCTGGCCGCGGTGGGCAGCGGCGAGCTGGTCTCGACCTTGCTGAAGATGCTCTACCACCGGCCGCGACCGGACCTCGTCCCTCACGGCATGGAAGTGTTCACGGCGAGTTTTCCGAGCGGCCACGCCACCATGTCGGCCATCGCATATCTGACCCTGGCGACCCTCATCGCCCGGGTCGAGCGCAACCGCCGCGCGAAGGCACTGGTCCTGGCCCTCGGAGTCAGCGTGACGCTGCTGGTGGGCATCAGCCGCATCTATCTCGGCGTGCACTGGCCGAGCGACGTGCTGGCCGGCTGGTGCATCGGCGCGGCCTGGGCATCCCTGTGCTGGTTCGTCGCCCTGCAGCTGCAGCGTCGCGGCGAGGTCGAGGCGCCCGATCCGCCGCCGCCCGCCTGAGGCCAACGTTAAGGTAAACCGACGGTTAAAGGAGACGGGCCGGTCCGCTTCGGGCTCAATGGCGGTTGTCCCGACATCCGCACCCATCAGGATGAAGCGCTCGTGGTCGACCGACGCCGTACTGCCCGACGCCGCGTCTGCCTGGGCGGCCGACTCCGCGTCGCGGCCTTTCTGCCGGATCTCGACTGCACGGTCCGCGACGTGTCCCTGGACGGGGCACGGATCCGGGTCCCTGCCGACGCCACGCTGCCCGATTGCATCGAGCTGTTCATCCCCTGCCGTGGCGAGACCCGGCGGGCCTTCATAGCTTGGCGGGCGGGCGAGAGCGTCGGTCTCGGTTTCGCCGAGACGGGGGCCGCGACGCAGCCGGCGGCGATCGCGCGCCGGCTCGCCGCCAGCGAGGCGGAGGTGGCGCGTCTGCGCGCCGCGCTTCTCGACGGAAACGGCACGCCGCCGGGTCGCGTTCACTGAGAGCGCGGTCCCGCCCTCGGCGGCTTCCACACCACGCGGCGCCCAAGGCGCCTCCATTCCGTCCCGGCGACACGGCGAGGCCCATGGCAGACGACACCCGGCTCTCACGACGCAATCTTCTCGCGGCCGGGGGCGCCCTGGCCGGCGCCGCGATGGGCGGCGGCGCCCAGGCCGCCCCGGCGGGCACTCCACCGGCCCCCTCGGTTCCGGCCGATACCGGCGCCGTGCAGGGCGGACGGGTGATGTTCCCGAACTGGCGCGGTGCCGGCGACAGGCCGCCCGCCCCGAGCCCGGCGCCTCAGCCACCGGGCCAGCGGGTCGGCTACTGCGTCGTCGGTCTGGGGCGCCTGAGCCTCGACGAGATTCTCCCGGCTTTCGGCGAGGCCAAGCGCGCCCGCCTGGCGGCGGTGATGTCGGGCTCCCCCGACAAGGCGAAGCTCGTGGCCCGGCAATACGGGCTGCCGGACGATGCCGTGTACGGCTACGACGGGTGGGATCGGCTGAAGGCCAACCCGAACGTCCAGGCGGTCTACATCGTCACGCCGAACGGCGTGCACCGGGACAACGTCGTGGCGGCCGCGGCGGCGGGCAAGCAGGTGCTCTGCGAGAAGCCGATGGCGGTCTCCTCGGACGAGTGCCGCGAGATGATCGCGGCCTGCGCCAAGGCCGGCGTCAAGCTGATGATCGCCTATCGGTGCCAGTACGAGCCGCACAACCGGGCCGTGATCAAGCTCGCCCGTTCGGGCGAGTTCGGCCGGCCCCGGCTGATCCAGGCCTTCAACGGCCAGACCACGGGACTGCCGGAGCAGTGGCGCCTGCGGAAGGCGCTGGCAGGGGGCGGGTCGCTGCCGGATATCGGGCTCTACTGCCTGAACACCACCCGCGCGGTCCTCGGCGAGGAGCCGAACCTGATCCAGGCCCAGATCCACTCGCCGCCGGACGATCCCAAGTACCGCGAGGTCGAGGAGACGGCGAGCTTCACCCTGCACTTCCCGTCCGGCGTGATCGCGCAGTGCCTGTCGAGCTACGGGGTCTACGAGGCGCGAAGCCTGACCCTGCACACCGGAACCGCCGCCATCGACCTCCAGAACGCCTTCGCCTACCAGGGCCAGCGGCTCATCATCGGCCACCGCGACGGCAAGAACGCCGCGCGGGACGAGAAGGTCCTGAGCCCCAAGAACCAGTTCGCCCTGGAACTCGACCACTTCGCGCGCTGCATCCAGGAGGATCTGCGCCCCCGCACCCCCGGCGAGGAGGGGCTGCAGGATCAGGTGCTGATGGAGGCGATCTACGAGGCCGCGCGGACCGGCGCTCCGGTCAAGGTCGGGCCGCCCCCCGGCGCCGGGTCCGGCCTCGACGTCACCCGTGGGCCGGAGCCGGAGGAGCCGGGCTGAAGAGCCTCAGAACGGCAGCAGGATGTCGACGATCTGCTGGCCGTAGCGCGGCTGCTGCACGTCGGTGATCTGGCCCCGCCCGCCATAGGCGATCCGGGCCTGGGCGATCTTGGTCGAGTCGATGGTGTTGTCCGACTCGATATCCTCCGGCCGGACGACGCCGGCGACCACCATCTCGCGCACTTCGAAGTTGACGCGGATCTCCTGCTTGCCTTCGACCACGAGGTTGCCGTTGGGCAGAACCTGGGTGACCACCGCGGCGACGTTCGTCGTCACGGTCTCGGCGCGCTGGACCGAGCCGGCACCGTCATTGGCGGTGGCCGAGGTGGCGGACAGCAGCGCGGTGCTGCCGACGCCGAAGGACTTGCCGACCGCGTTGTTCTCCAGCCCCAGGGCGTTCGGCAGGCCGAAGCTCTCGGTGTTGGCCCGGGAGCGCTTGGTCTCGTTGCTGATGTTGGCCTGATCGGTGACGTTGACCTTCACGGTCAGGAGGTCGCCGAGCCGGGCGGCGCGCTGATCCTTGAAGAAGGCGCGGGAGCCCGTCCGCCACAGCGAGTTCGGGGCGTACGAGACCGGCTGGACGTCGGGCATCGGCATCCGCACCGGCTTGTAGCCCGGCTGGGTGGTGGGATCCTCGATCGCCGACAAGGCCGGGGTCGCGCCCACCTGCGAGAGGCGGTCGGCGGTGTTGCAGGCACCGAGCGCGCCGGCGATCAGAGCGGCGGCGAGCGGGTTCAGGACGATGCGGCGGGCCATCGGGCAATCACTCTTCGACGCGTGCAGGACGGGCGGTCAGCGCAGGGAGGCGGTCGCCTGGACGGGGGCGGCGCCGGCGGCCTGCTGAGCCGCGGGGCTGGGGCTCACCGAGACCCGGCCGGGGCCGATCACGGTGGCCTGCAGGATCTTCTTGGAGGCGACGTTGACGACGTTGACGACGGCGCCCATGCGGCCGGAATCGTTCGACAGGCCGCGCATCGACAGGCTGACGTTCGGCGTCTCGTACACGATGGTCACGTTCTCGCCGCGCGCGACCAGCTCGGGCGGGGCGGTGTCGGTCATCCGCAGCACGGTCCCGACGGTGAGCGTGTTCTGGGCGACCTCGCCGATGACGGCCGTGGCGCTTCCCTGCGCGTCGGAGGCGATGGTCTCGCGCGGACGCCGCTCCGCCACGACGTCGCCCTCCTTCACCGGTTCGCCGCGGTTGAGCGTCCGGGTGAGCACCGCCACTTCGCGCAGTTCGACGACCACGCCGGATACCCGCAGGGAGGCCTGCCGCTCGCCGAGGCTGACCAGCCCCGCGACGCGGCGGGAGCGCAGGTCGTAGGTGACGTCGAGGGCCGCGGCCTGCCCTTCGAGGTCCACCGGAGCGAGCAGGGTCGGGCCGTCGCCGTCGAAGCGGATCGTGACGCTGCGGGGGTCGAGCCCGTAGCTGGTCTCGAGGCCGCGCTTGAGCGCGGCTTCGATCTCCGGCGGCCCGAGGCGGCGGGCGGCGCGCTGCACGGCGATCTGCAGCCGGCCCCCGGTCTCCAGGTTGGCGAGACCCAGGGCGGCGGCCGCGTCGAGGATGCGGCGGGTCTGGATCGTCCCGGTGGCACCCAGGGTGGGTGCGCGGAACAGCGGACGCGCGGCCAGGCGCTCCGGCACGCCC
The DNA here is from genome assembly GCF_900116795.1 of Methylobacterium sp. UNCCL125. NCBI lineage: Bacteria > Pseudomonadati > Pseudomonadota > Alphaproteobacteria > Hyphomicrobiales > Methylobacteriaceae > Methylobacterium > Methylobacterium sp. UNCCL125. The sequence goes on from NZ_FPBW01000010.1 coordinate 131,395, forward strand.
TCGACCAGGTCGGCCAGCGTCAGGATGTCTCCGCGGGCTGTGACGTCGCCGCGCAGCCGCAGACCTTCAGCCTGGGCCATGGCGGGGATCGCCAGGGCGCCGAGGACCGCGAAGGTCAGGAAGGCCAGCACCGCGCGCAGGATCACGGCCGAGCCCAGGGGGGAGACCCGCGGCCGGGGACGGCGGATGATCGGGCTGATGTCACTTCCGTCCGCCATGCCGATACGGGGCAGATCGAGGGTCTCGAAGTCGGGATCGGGATGAGCGGGATGGGCGGGATGAGCGGGATGCATGCCGGCATACATGTTCAGGGACCTGAAGCGGGTGCGGGTCGCGCGGTTAGCTGCGGAACATCTGCGTGGTGGTGGAGAGCATCTGGTCGGCCGCGGTGACGACCTTCGAGTTCATTTCGTAGGCGCGCTGCGCGGCGATCAGGGACGAGATCTCGGTGACGGCGTTCACGTTCGCCTCTTCCAGGTAGCTCTGCTGGAGGTTGCCGAAGCCGTCGGCGCCCGGCAGGCCGCTGATCGCCTGCCCGGAGGCCGCGGTCTCGACGAACAGGTTGTCGCCGATCGATTCGAGGCCGACCTTGTTGACGAAGCGCGAGAGCTGGAACTGGCCGAGCGCCTGCGGCGCCGTCTGGCCCGGAATGCTCGCCTGCACGACGCCCGTCGCGCTGATCGTCACCGACGTCGCGTTCTGCGGCACGGTGATGGCCGGATCGAGCAGGTAGCCGTCGCGGGTGACGAGCTGGCCCGAGGCCGAGAGGTCGAAGGAGCCGTCCCGGGAATAGGCGGTGCGGCCGTCCGGGAGCGTCACCCGGAAGAACCCCTCGCCGCGGATCGCGACGTCGTAATCCTTCTCGGTGGACGAGAGCGTGCCCTGTGACATCACGCGGGCTGTCGAGGTCGTCTTCACGCCCGAGCCGAGGGCGAGGCCGGCGGGAAGCTGGGTGTTCTGCTGCGAGGTCGAGGCGCCGGCCCGTCGCAGGTTCTGGTAGAGCAGATCCTGGAAGTGCACCTGCTGGCGCTTGTAGCCGGTGGTGCGCAGGTTCGCGATGTTGTTCGAGATGACCTGGACGTTGAGTTCCTGGGCCGCCATGCCGGTGGCGGCGGAGTAGAGGGCGCGCATCGGCCGAGCTCCCCTTAGGCGACGTCGGCGAGGCGGCGGATCGCCGTGCCCCGCAAGTCGTCGAGGCGCGAGATCATGCTCGACACCATGGCGTAGGACCGGTTCACGTCCATCAGCCGGGTCATCTCGATCACCGGGCGGACGTTCGAGCGTTCCAGCGCTTCGGATTCCAGGCGTCCGTCGATGCCGGCGGGGCGTGCCGGCTCCGGCGAGGCGTAGAGGTTGCCCCCCTCGTTGGTCAGCCGCTGCGGGTTGGCGAAGGTGACGAGCTTGATGCGCCCGCGGATGCCGAGATTGGTCGAAACGGTACCGTCGGGGCCGATGGCGAGGCCGGTCTCCTGCGGGTTGATGGTGATCGGTCCGCCCTCGCCCGCCACCTTGTAGCCGTCGCTGGTGACGAGCGCGCCCTGCGGGTCGATCTCGAAGGCGCCGTTTCGGGTGTAGCGCTCGCCCTGGGGGGACTGCACGGCGATGAAGGCCGCGCCCTTGATCGCCACGTTGAGCGGGTTGCCGGTCCGCTCGACCGGGCCCTGCCCGAGATCGAGGGTGGTGCCCTGGTCGATGACGTAGGAGAGACGCCGGTCGGGCCGGGCGAACGAATCCGCGCTGGCCACCGGCATCAGGTATTCCTGGAAGCGGGTGTTGCGAGCCTTGAACCCGGTGGTCGAGACGTTCGCCATGTTGTTGGCGATCACGTCCAGCTCGCGCTGGAGCGCCATCTGGCTCGACACGCCGACGAAGAGGGCATTCTGCATCGTGGACTCTGGGACTCGCGGGCCGCGGAGGCGGCAACGATCCATTCAGCATCCGCTGTGCCAAACCCAACGGAAGAAAATTCCATCGTTCTGACAAAGGCTTGACGGGGATTGCGCGGTCGTCGCGTCGGCGCCGGGTCTGCGTTGCGGCAAACCTGGCCCGGCAGGAATTGCCTGCTTAACGGCACGTTAACCGTGATGCTCCGATATCCGGGTGTACCTGGCGCGCAGTCTCCCGCGAGAGAGCATTATTCCATGGCCAAGAAGCCGAAGAAGGCCTCCGCCGAGGAAGGCGGGGCCGGAGCCGAAAGCGCCCCGAAGGGCAAGAAGAAGCTCATGATCATGGTGGCCGTCGCGGTCCTGCTCGTGGGCGGCGGCGCGGGCGCCTTCCTGATGATGGGCGGCGGCGGCGGCAAGGAGGCCGCACAGGACGGCGGCCACGGCGGAGGGCACGGCGCAGACGGCAAGGGTGTCGGCCCGGACGGCAAGAAGCCCGTGGTCTTCGTGGACGTGCGCGAGATGCTCCTCAACCTCAGTCCGGACCAGCCGCAGGACAAGGCCCGGTACGCGAAGGTCCGGATCGCCCTGGAGCTGAAGGACGCGAAGGCCGAGGAGGAGGTCAAGCCGCTGATGCCGCGGGTGGAGGACGCGCTGCAGGTCTACATGCGCGAGCTGCGCGCCAGCGACATCACGAACTCGGTGGGCCTGTTCCGGCTGCGCGAGGAATTGCTGCGGCGGGTCAACATCGCCCTGTATCCCGCCAAGGTCGATGCCGTGCTCTTCAAGGACGTGATCGTCCAATGAGCGCGCCTGCGACCACCCCCATCGCCTCCAACCCCGCGCCGGGCCGGCCCCCGATCGAGCACGCCTGATGGAACCCGAGGACGAACTCCCCGAGGACGATTGGTCGGCAGCCCTTCTGGAGCAGGGCGCCGAGGGCGGCGACTCGTCCCTCGCCGAGGAATGGGGCGCGGCCCTCGCCGAGCAGGGCACCACGCGCAACGCGAGCGACGTCGCCGCCGAATGGGCGACGATGATCGAGGACGGGGAGAGCGACAACCTCCCCGAACTCGCCGGCAACGACCGGGTGCTGAACCAGGACGAGATCGACGGCGTCCTCGGCTTCTCCATGCGCGAGCTCTCGGCCTCGGGGGCCGGGGGCGTTCAGGCCATCGTCGATTCGGGCGTCGTCCAGTACGAACGCCTGCCGATGCTGGAGATCGTCTTCGACCGGATGATCCGGTTGCTGTCGACCTCCCTGCGCAACCTGTTCCAGGACAACGTCGAGGTGACGCTGGACAACATCACCTCGGTGCGCTTCGGCGACTATCTCAACGCGATCCCGCTGCCGACCCTGCTCGGCGTGTTCCGGGCCGAGCAATGGGAGAATTCCGGCCTCGTCACGGTCGATTCGAACCTCGCCTACGCGACGTTCGACCTGCTGCTCGGCGGCAAGCGCGGCGGCTTGTCGAGCCGTCTGGACGGTCGCCCGTTCACCGCCATCGAGATGACGCTGGTGCGCCGCCTCGTGGAGATCGTGCTGGGCGATCTCGAGCTGTCGTTCCAGCCGCTGTCGCCCGTGACCTTCGGCATCGACCGGATCGAGACCAACCCGCGCTTCGCCACGATCACGCGGCCGGGCAACGCCGCGATCCTGATCAGCCTGCGCCTGGACGTCGACGGGCGCGGCGGCATGCTGCAGATCCTGTTCCCCTACGCGACGATCGAGCCGATCCGGGAGCTCCTGACCCAGAGCTTCATGGGTGAGAAGCTCGGCCGCGATCACGTCTGGGAAGGCCACCTCGCCACCGAGATCTGGCAGGCCGACGTGACCATGGAGGCGGTGCTGCACGAGATGATGCTGCCGCTCAAACAGGTCATGAGCCTGAAGGTCGGCGAGACGCTGATGTTCGACGCCAAGCCGTCGGATCTCATCACCGTGCGCTGCGGCGACTGGGCGCTCACCCAGGGGCGGATGGGCCGCGTCGACGGGCACATCGCCGTCCAGGTCACGCGGCCCCTGCGCCGCTCGCGCACGACGATCCAGGCCTACGAGGCCTCGATGAACAACCGGTCGGACAATTAGGGCCGATGAGGGTCCCAACATGAGTCTCTTCGTCACCCTCGCCGCCGACATCCTGGTTGCCGTCCTCCTGGCGGCGACCATCGTCACGTCCCTCCGTCTCTCGCGCCGCATCGGCCAGATGAAGGGCGACGAGGCCGCCCTGCGCCAGACCATCGGCGACCTGATGGTGGCGACCGGCACGGCCGAGCGGGCCATCGCCGGTCTGCGGGCGACGATCGACGAGGGCGACCGCACGCTGAACGCCAGCCTGGAAACCGCCACCATCCGCGCCGCCGAGCTGAAGCTGCAGGTCGAGGCCGGCGAGGGCGTGATCACGCGCATCGGCGCCATCGTGGCGCAGATGCGCGCCGTCCCGATCCGTCCCGAGCCGTCCCCTGAGCCGAGGCCCGCGCCGGAGATCCCGCCCGAGCGCAGGCCGGAGCAGGCCGGTCCGAACGGGGAGCGCCTCGGGGTGGCGGCCGCGGCGGCCCTCGCCATGAGCGAGCGCGCCCTCGCCCGCGTCCGGGCGCGCGCCGCGTGACCGGCGTAAAGGCCCCGAAGATCCCGCCGCCGAAGCCGGATCCCGAGGAGCGGATACGCCGCGCCGCGACGCCGCAGCGGCGCGCGCGCCGGAAGCCCGTCCGGCAGTTCCGGCTGCGCCTCATCGACGCCGTGGCGCTGGCGGCGGGCGGGCTGCTCGTGCTCAAGCTGCTCAGCCTGCTGCAGGCCGGCCTGCCGGAGAGCGCCGAGCTTCCGGAATACGGGCGCGCGGTCGCCCGGGCGCGCACCGGCTACGAGCCCTACGACCCGGTGACGACCGGATCGGTGGACGCCAAGGAGGCGCCGGCCGCCGCGACCGAGAAGTCGCCGGAGCCGCCCCCGGCGCGGCCCGCACCGCCCGCGGCCGGGAACCCGGCCTCGCCCACCGAGCGCCTGCTCCTGGAGAAGCTCGGCGCCCGGCGCGACGCCCTGCGCCAGAAGAGCGAGGAGCTGGAGCTGCGCGAGAAGATGCTGGGGGAGGCCGAGCGCAAGCTCGAGACCGGCCTGGGCGACCTCAAGAAGGCCGAGGACAAGGTCGACGCCGTCGCGAAGGCGAAGGAGGACGCCGAGAAGCAGGGCCTGAAGAACATCGTCACGATGTACGAGGCGATGAAGCCCAAGGACGCCGCCCGGGTGTTCGACCGGCTCGGGCTCGACGTACTGGTCCCGATCGTGCTGGCCATGAATCCCCGCAAGATGTCCGAGGTCCTGGCGGTGATGCAGCCCGAGACCGCCGAGCGCCTGACCGTGGCCCTCGCCAACCGCGCCCGCGGCGCCGGAGGGCCGCAGGCCCAGGCCGGGATGGGGCTGCCCGCCAACGAGTTGCCGGCGATCGATCCCGGGGCGCCGGCGCGCTAGGAACGCGGCGCAGCGCGGGCGGCCGCGCGACTTCCCGGAGTCTGCCGTCGCACATGTCGGGTGGGCGTCATGCGGCACCCGCACGGGCTAGGGTCCGGGGCCGGGCGCGCTATAAGGGGCTCATGTCAGAGGCCGATCCCCAGCCGCTCCTCGCCGTCGAGGACCTGTCCGTGGCGTTCCGCGCGCGGGAGGGCGAGACCGTGGCGGTCGACGGCGTCTCCTTCGCCATCCGCCGGGGCGAGACCCTCGCCCTCGTGGGCGAATCGGGATCGGGCAAGTCGGTGACGGCGCTGGCGATCCTGCGCCTCCTCGATGGATCGGCCCGGCAGGACGGCCGGATCCTGTTCAAGGACCGCGACCTCGCGCAGCTGCCCGAGCGGGCGATGCGCGACGTCCGCGGCGCCGACATCACCATGGTGTTCCAGGAGCCGATGACCTCGCTGAACCCGCTCCACACGATCGAGCGGCAGATCGGCGAGGTACTCGGCCTGCATCGCGGACTCTCCGGCAAGGCGGCCCGTCGGCGGATCCTGGAGCTTCTGGACCTCGTGGGCCTGCGCGACGCGGAGCGGCGCATGGGCGCCTACCCGCACGAACTCTCCGGCGGCCAGCGCCAGCGCGTGATGATCGCCATGGCGCTCGCCTGCGAGCCGGACCTTCTGGTCGCCGACGAGCCGACCACGGCCCTGGACGTCACCGTGCAGGCGCAGATCCTGGCGCTGCTCGCCGACCTGCAGAAGCGCCTCGGCATGGCGATGCTGTTCATCACCCACGATCTCGGCATCGTCGAGCGGATCGCCGACCGCGTCTGCGTGATGCTCAAGGGCCGCATCGTGGAGGCCGGTGCGACCAAGGCCGTCTTCGCGGATCCGCAGCACGAGTACACGCGCCGCCTGATCGCCTCCGAGCCGAAGGGCCGGGCCAACCCCGTCCCGGCCGATGCCGCGCCGCTGCTGGAGGCCGGGCCCCTGAAGGTCTGGTTCCCGCTGAAATCGGGTCTGCTCCGGCGCGTCACCGGCCATGTCAGGGCCGTGGACGGCGTGTCCCTGCGGGTCCGGACCGGCGAGACCGTCGGCGTCGTCGGCGAGTCCGGCTCCGGCAAGACGACCCTCGGCCTCGCCCTGCTGCGGCTCACGCGCTCGGAAGGGCCGATCGTCTTCCTCGGACGGGCGATCGACGGCTTCGGCGTGGCGCAGATGCGCCCGCTGCGGAAGGACATGCAGGTGGTCTTCCAGGATCCCTACGGCTCTCTCTCGCCGCGCATGTCGGTGGCCGACATCGTCGCCGAGGGGCTGGTGGTGCAGGGCGCGGCGCGTTCCCGGGCGGAGCGCCGCGCCGTGGTCGCCAAGGCCCTGACCGATGTCGGGCTCGACCCGGCCGCCATGGACCGCTACCCGCACGAGTTCTCCGGCGGCCAGCGCCAGCGCATCGCCATCGCGCGGGCCATGGTCCTCAATCCCCGCTTCGTCGTCCTCGACGAGCCGACCTCGGCCCTCGACCGCTCGGTCCAGGCGCAGATCGTGACCCTGCTTCGCGACCTCCAGCGCGAGCGCGGCCTCGCGTACCTGTTCATCAGCCACGACCTGAAGGTGGTGCGGGCCCTCGCCAACTACGTGATCGTCATGCAGAACGGCCACGTGGTCGAGGAAGGCCCTGCGGAGTCGATCTTCGCGAAACCTCAGACCCCCTACACCCGCGCCCTGTTCAAGGCCGCCTTCGCCCTCGAGAGCGACGCGCCCGCCGAGCTGGAATCCGCCTGACCATGGCGCGCGCCCTCATCATCGTCCTCGATTCCGTGGGCGTGGGCGGGGCCCCGGATGCGGAGAGCTACGGCGATGCCGGCTCCGACACGCTGGGGCATATCGCCGAGCGCTGCGCGGAGGGAAGCGGCGATCGGGCGGGGCTGCGCGCGGGTCCGCTGCGTCTGCCCCATCTCGCCGGACTCGGGCTCGGACTGGCGGCCGGCGGCGCCTCGGGCCGCATCCCGCCGAACCTCGCGCCGGCGGGGCCGCCGCGGGGCGCCTACGGCCACGCGGTGGAGAAGGCCGCCGGCAAGGACACGCCCTCCGGTCACTGGGAGATCGCCGGGCTTCCCCTGACCGAGCCCTGGGGGCATTTCCCCGACACCCGGCCGGCCTTCCCGCCGGAGCTGACCCGCACGCTGATCACGGAAGGCGGCATCCCGGGCATCCTGGGCGATTGCCACGCGCCGGGCGTCGCGATCATCGACGCGCTGGGCGCCGCGCATGTCCGGACCGGACAGCCGATCTGCTACACCTCGGCCGACAGCGTGTTCCAGATCGCCGCCCACGAGGAGGCGTTCGGGCTGGAGCGGCTCTACGACCTGTGCCGCGTGGCGCGCCGGCTGTGCGACCCCTACCGCGTCTGCCGGGTGATCGCCCGGCCCTTCGTGGGCTCGGCGGAGGCGGGCTTCCGCCGGACCGGCAACCGCAAGGATTTCGCGGTCGCGCCGCCCGGGCGCACCCTGCTCGACCGGGCCGAGTCGGCCGGCCGCGCGGTGGTGAGCGTCGGCAAGATCGGCGACATCTTCGCCCACCGCGCCACCGGCCGCGAGATCAAGCCGGGCCCGAATGCGGCCTGCGTGACGGCGGGACTCGCCGCGCTGGCGACCCTGCCGGCGGGCGGCCTGATCTTCGTCAACCTGGTGGATTTCGACACGGAGCACGGCCACCGCCGCGACGTGCCGGGCTATGCCGCGGAGCTGGAGGCGTTCGACGCCCGGATCCCCGAGATCCTGGCGGCGCTGGCGCCGGGCGACCTCGCCATGATCACCGCCGATCACGGCAACGATCCGACCTGGACCGGGACCGACCACACCCGCGAGCAGGTCCCGGTCCTGGCCTTCGGCCCCGGCGTGGCTGCCCGGTCGATCGGCCGGCGGGAGACCTTCGCGGATATCGGCGCCACCGTGGCGGCCCATCTCGGGCTGGCCTGGGACGGGGCCGGAACATCGTTCCTGGACTAAGGAGGACACGACGTGCGGGACGACGACGACCGGCCGCGCAAGGCCGTTGCCCACGAGATCGGGCAGCCCCTCGACACGCTCTCCCTCGGGGATCTCGACGCGCGCGTCGCGCTCCTGCGCGCCGAGATCGCCCGGCTCGAGGCGGCGCGGGCCGCCAAGCAGGCGGCGCAGGGCGCGGCCGACGCTTTCTTTAAGCGGAGCTGAAGCTTGGACCGGAGCGAAACCCTCGCGGCCCTGCGGCGCGGCGATCTCGGCGGCGCGCGGGAGCTGCGGCTGCCCGACGGGCTGACGGCGGTGCCGCGCGAGGTGTTCGCCCTCGCCGACACGCTGGAGGTGCTGGATCTCGGCCGGGGCGACCTCGCCGACCTGCCGGACGATTTCGGCCGCCTCCACCGCCTGCGCGTGCTGTTCTGCTCCGGCAATCCGTTCCCACGCCTGCCGCCGGTGCTCGGCGCCTGCCCCGCGCTCAGCCAGTTGGGCTTCCGCGGCTGCGGCATCCGCGAAGTCCCGGCGGAGTCGCTGCCGCGCGACCTGCGCTGGCTGACGCTGACCGACAACGCGATCGCGGAGCTGCCCGCCGCCCTCGGCGAGCGGCCGTTGCTCCAGAAGCTGATGCTGTCGGGGAACCGGATCGCGGCGCTGCCGGACAGCTTCGCGGGCGCGGCGCGTCTCGAGCTGATCCGGCTCTCCTGCAACCGGCTCGAAGCGCTGCCGCCCTGGCTCGGCACCCTTCCGCGCCTCGCCTGGGTCGCCTACGCGGGCAATCCCGCCGAGCCGGCCTCCGAGCCCGCGGACGCGCCGCGCGTGCCGTGGGCGGACCTGGACGTCGGCGATCAGCTCGGTGAAGGCGCATCGGGCCGCGTCTTCCGCGCGGCCTGGCGCGGTCCCATCGCCGCGCAGGATGTCGCCCTGAAGCTGTTCAAGGGCGCCATGACCAGCGACGGCCTGCCCGAGCGGGAGATGGAGGCCTGTCTCGCTGCCGGCACGCATCCGGCGCTTACCGGTGCGCTGGGCCGGCTCCACGATCATCCCGCCGGCGTCCAGGGGCTACTGCTCCGGCTTCTCCCGTCGCACTGGCGGGTGCTCGCCGGCGCGCCGAGCCTCGCGAGTTGCAGCCGCGACGTCTACGATCCGAGCCTGCGGCTGGAGCCGGCCAAGGCCCTGCGGATCGCCCGCTCGGTCGCGGAGGCGGTGGCCCATCTGCACGGGCGCGGGCTGCTCCACGGCGACGTGTATGCCCACAACACCCTGTGGGATGCCGCAACCGGCGCCGCCGTGCTCAGCGATTTCGGTGCCGCCTCGGCGCTCCCGGACGGACGGGGCGGCGCGGTGCTGGCGCGGGTCGAGGTGCGCGCCGTCGGCATCCTGATCGATGAGCTGCTCGATCGTTGCGCGACGCCGCCGGAGACTCTGCGGGCTCTGGCGCAGGCCTGTATGCAGCCGGATCCCGACGGGCGGCCGGCGCTCGACTCGGTGATCGACGAGATCGACCGGCTTCAGTCCTGATCCCGTCGGATTCGGCAGTACCGCCGCTTCAGGCGGATACCGCGCGGGCTCTGCGGAGCGGGAGCCTTGTTCCCACGGCGTCAGTCCGGGATGTCGCCCTGCCCGCGCGCGATCACGGCGAACAGATCGCCGAGGGCGGCGAGGCTCGCGGCCTGGAGCTGGGCTGCCGGCACCACGTGTCCGTCCGGCCCGGGAAGATCCCGCGTCGCCGTGGCGGCGGCCACGACGGTGGGACGGAACCCGAGGTTGAAGGCGCTCCGGGCGGTGGAATTGACGCACATATGCGTCATGAATCCCGCCAGGATGACGTCCTGCACGCCGGCTTCCTGGAGGCGTGCCTGCAGGTCCGTGCCCACGAAGGAACTCGGATAGGCCTTGGTGATCACCGGCTCGTCGCCCTGCGGCGCCACCTCCGGGCTGATCTGGCCGATCGGCGCGGTCACATCGTAGGGCGTTCCCGGCCCGGCATTGTGGCGGACATGGATCACCGGGATCCCCGCGTCGCGCGCCCGCTTCAGCAGGCCCGCGGCCTCGCGGAGCGCAGGCTCGACGCCCTCGAGCCGCATGACGCCCTCGCGATAGGTCTGCTGCAGGTCGATCATCACCAGAGCGGAGCCCGTGAGCGGGGCCGGCGCGGGGCTCAGGCCGGACAGGCCGCGCAGGGTTGCCAGATCGGACATCGGCGCATCTCCCATGGCGCCGCCTTGGTGGGGCGCTCGAATGTCGTGACGCTACGACGGACCGGCCCGGAAGCGCCATAGCGCAAAGGTGCACCGCCCGAACCGCACGGGAAGGTTGACGGTCTGGATTGATCCGCACCCGCAGGTCGCTACATGCGCGGCGTGATTGCCCCGCCCCTGCGCCTCGGCGCCCTGCTCCTCGCCCTCGCCTGCGCGCATCCGGCCGCGGCCGCCCCGTCCGAAGGGGCGACCGAGACCGTCGAGCAGGCCCTGTGCCGCCTGATCGACGAATCCGCCAAGGCCCGTGGCCTGCCGGTGCCGTTCCTGACGCGCCTGATTTGGCGCGAGAGCAGCTTTCGCGTGGGGGTCGTGAGCCCGGCCGGGGCGCAGGGCATCGCGCAATTCATGCCGGGAACGGCACGGGAGCGCGGCCTCCTCGACCCGTTCGATCCCGAGCAGGCGATCCCGCACGCAGCCCATCTGCTGTCCGATCTGAAGTCCCAGTTCGGCAATCTCGGTCTCGCGGCCGCAGCCTATAACGGTGGCGCCGCGCGGGTCAGCAAATGGCTCGCCGGCGATGGCGGCCTGCCCGCCGAGACCCGGACCTACGTGGCGGTCATCACGGGCCGGCCGGTGGACGATTGGCGGACCGGGCCCGCCAAGGCGATCGAGTACCCGGAGGGCGGTGCACCCGCCAAGCCCGAGGGCAAGGACGCGAAGGACGCGAAGGACGCGAAGGACCCGAAGGACCCGAAGGAGGCCCATCCGGAGGCACCGCAGACCTGCCTGCAGGTGACCGCCAGCCTGCGCGTCCCGTCCCGCGGCGACCGCTTCGCCCTCGGCCTCAACGAGGGACCGGCCGCTCCCTGGGGGATCCAGCTCGCGGGCAACTTCTCCAAGGCGCTGGCGCTCCAGAGCTTCAACCGGGCGCGGAGCGCCTATGCGGGGGTGATCGGCGAGGTGCGGCCGATGATCATCGGTACCCGTCTGCGCAACCGCGGCACCCGCGCCTTCTACCGGATCCGCATCCCGGCGCAGAGCCGGCAGGCGGCCGACGACCTGTGCGGCCGCATCCGCAAGGTCGGGGGTGCCTGCATCGTCCTGCGGACCTGATTTTCCACGATCCGCCGCGGGACCGTCATCAATCCGCCCCGAGGGCGGTGCGGTATGAGCCGGTCGGGATAACCGGATGGGATATGACACGCCTCCTCACCGCGTTTGCTAGCCTCCTCTGTCTCGGGCTCGCCGCGTTCGGCTTCACCGCTGCCTCGCCGCTCGCCCTGTTCGACGCGATCGGCCCGCGCGATCCGGGGGGGCGCCTCGCCGCGAAGGACCAGCCCTTCGGCGAAGGGCCGCGGCGGCACCTCGATGTCTACGTCCCGACGGCGGCCGCCGAGAATGCGCCGGTCCTCGTGTTCTTCTACGGCGGCTCCTGGCAGAGCGGCTCCAAGGACGATTACGCCTTCGTCGGGCACGCGCTCGCCGCGCAGGGCTTCGTCACGGTGCTGCCCGACTATCGGCTCTACCCGGAGGCGCCGTTCCCCGGCTTCCTGGAGGATGGTGCGGCGGCCATCGCCTGGGTGCGCGACAACATCGCGGGCTATGGCGGCGATCCGCGCCGGATCGTGCTCGCCGGCCACTCGGCCGGGGCCTACAACGCGGTGATGCTCGGCCTCGACCCGCGCTACGTGATCGCGGCCGGAATCGATCCCAAGGTCATCAAGGCGGTCGCGGGCCTGTCCGGACCCTACGATTTCCTGCCGTTCGATCAGGACACCACCGTGAAGGTGTTCGGGAAGGCTCCCGATCCGGAGGCAACGCAGCCGGTGGCCTTCGCGGGCCCGCTCTCGCCCCCCGCCTTCCTGGCGACCGGCGACGCCGACACGGTGGTGAAGCCGCGGCACACGGTCAGCCTCGCCGCCAAGCTGCGGGCCGAGCACGTCCCGGTCCAGGAGCGGATCTATCCGGGGCTCGATCACAAGGACACGTTGCTGGCGCTGTCCGTCACCTTCCGCTCCAAGGCCCCGGAACTCGCCGAGATGGCCTCGTTCCTGATGCGGCAATCCGCCGGCCGCTCGCAGTACACGATGCGGCGCTGATCGCTTCGGGCTTACGTCAAGGTTATCGCGCGATCGTCGGCCGGAACGTCTGATTTTCCATCGCCCCGGACCCGCGGGCCGCTAGAATGGTCTCGGCCGCACGGCGCGGCCTCGCGGTGGGACGGCATGGCTTCTGCGGACGCGGCGATCGGGATCCCGGCCGACGGGCGGCAGCGCGGCGTCGCGGGCCGGGACATGCCCGACGTGCTGCGCGTGCTCCTGAACGGGTTCGTCTTCGTCCTGCTCTGGAACCACGTCTGGCTGAAGGATCTGTCGGATCGGTCGATGCTCGCGGCCTCCGAAGATGGAAGCCTGCTGACGCAGGTCCTGTTTCTCGGCGCCGGTGCCGCCATGGCCGCGGCGATCCACCGGATCGGCGTCCGGCACCTTCATCCGCTGCTGACGCGCCCCCTCGTCCTCTGTGCCGTCTGGCTCGGGGCGACGGCGCTCCTGTCGATCGAGCCCAGCCTGTCGCTGCGGCGGCTCGTCCTGTTCGCCATCGCGGCGATGCTCTCGGCAGGCGTGCTGATCGTGGCCCGATCCCCCCGGCAGTTGGCGCTGACCATGGCCGGATCCGCCCTGGTGATCGTGCTCGGCTCCTACCTCGCGGTCGCCCTCGTGCCCAATCTCGCGATCCACTCGGCCTTCGACGTCAATTCCGATCCCAGCCATCCCGGTCTCTGGCGCGGAATCTTCCCGCAGAAGAACGAGGCCGGGGCAGCCATGGTGATCCTGGTGATCGTCGGCCTCTACGTCGCCACCGTCGCGAGCCGTCTGCTCGGCTGGGCGATCGTGCTCCTGGCGGCCGGCTTCCTGGTGGCGAGCGGCTCGAAGACCGCGATCCTGCTCCTTCCGGTGATCCTCGCCGTCACCGGCCTGTGCCAGGTCCTCACCGGCGGGTTCCTGCGGCGCCTGCTGCTCCTCGGCCCCGTGATCGGGTTCTCGCTGATCTCCATCGGCTCCGTGCTCGCGCCGCCGATCCAGGACGCAGTGGGGGCGCTGCTCACCGACGCGACCTTCACGGGCCGCAGCGAGATCTGGCAGTTCGCCATCGACAACATCATGATCCGGCCCTGGCGCGGCTGGGGCATCGGCGCCTTCTGGATGACCGAACGCACCATGTACGCCGGTTCCGAGGAGCTCACCTGGGTCACCACCGTCGACCATGCCCACAACGCCTATCTCGACACCGCGCTGATCGGCGGCCTGCCGTTCCTCGCGCTCACCGTGGTGGCCTTCGTCCTCGCCCCGGTGCGCGACCTGCAGCGCGTGGCCGGCGGAATGCGCCTCGACGCGGAGACCATGCTGTTCCTGCGGCTGTGGTTTCTCGGGCTGGTCTCGGCCTCCTTCGAGACGGTGCTCTACAACGGTAACAACGCCACCTGCTGCATGTTCATGATGGCGGTGTTCGGCCTGCGCCTGCGCACCCGCTACGCCGTCCTGGCGCGCTGAGGCGGATCCGCCGCCCGATCGTCCCCGACCCTCGGCGCTTGGCCATCCCACGCGTATCGCCGCCGGACGCGGGACGCGCGCGGAATGCCGTCCTCGCGACCGAGATGCAGCCGCTTGGCGACCGCCCTGCGGGATCGGCGCAGGATGGATGTGGCTCGCCCTGCCGACCGGCGCTCGGTTCAGGCTCCGGGCGGGATCGTCCTGCCGGATCGACGGGCTGGCGGAGTCGCGGCGGACGCCGACAGCCCGGACGGTTCCTGGAACTGCCTCTCTCGCGCCCGGAGAGGGACGTCGATCCGACCCGGCCTGCCTCCACATGTCGATCGGCGCCTTCGCGTATCGGTGCGGCTTCGCCACCGAGGCGCATGTTTCCCGGCGCTTCAACGGTCGCCACGGTCTCACGGCCCGCGATGACAGGGCTGCGGCCGTCCGGCACCGATCCGATACGGTCCCGGATCGGCAAAACCGCCCGCGCGCATAGAATGCTGACCCTCGGGCGCACGCCACCGGTCCGGATCCGTACCGGTCCTCTCAGGCGCCGTGGATCCCGCCGCGTCGCTGAAGGTCGCCCCGATCCCGTCCTCGAAACCGGATCAGAGCCCGGATTCGGCCGGTGGCACAGGCCGCGGGCGCCGGTCCTCGCCGATCGCCACGAAGGTGAAGGTCGCCTCGGTCACCTTCATGGTGACCTCGCTCGCCCGTTCGCGCCGCCAGACCTCGACCTGGATGCGCAGGGAGGAGCGCCCGACCTTCAGGAGCCACGCATAGAGGCTCACCTCGTCGCCCACGAAGACCGGATGGTGGAAGGTGATCGCGTCGACCGCGAGGGTGGCGCAGCGTCCCCGTGCCCGACGGGCCGCGACGTTGCCGGCCGCGAGATCCATCTGTGCCATGAGCCAGCCGCCGAAGATGTCGCCGGCGGGGTTGGTGTCGGCGGGCATCGCGATGGTGCGGATGACCGGCGGACCGCGATCCGTCGGCTGGACCGTCGCCCCGCCCCCGATGTCCTCGCACAGGTCCGCCATGGCCATCCGTCCCCCGAACGGACGGGAGACATCCGGCCAAGCTCGGTCGCGGTCAATCGGGCAGCGCGAAGACCAGCAATGCGTCGCCGGTGCCGAACCCGGATGCCTTGGTGAAGGAGGCGCCGCCCGCCGCCACCGCGAGGTACTGCTTGCCGTCCAGCGCGTAGGTCATCGCCGGGCCGCTGATGCCGGCCCCGCACTGGAAGCGCCAGAGAATCCGGCCGTCCTTCGCATCGTGGGCGTCGAGATGGCCGTCCTCCTCTCCCGAGAAGACGAGGCCGCCGGCCGTCGCCAGGGTCCCGCCGGAGAGACGGCTCCCGCTGCGGACCGACCAGGCGATCCTGCCGCCATCCACGAGGTCGACCGCCGTCAGCGTGCTGAAGGACGCCTCGCCCTTCGCCTCGCCCGTCTCCGTGTAGCGGATCTCCGGACGCCCGGCGGCCGCCGGAACGGTCTTCACCGTGTAGGTCGTCGCCCCGTGGCGGACCTGAACGTAGGCGCGCCGGCCGTCATAGGCGGTGGGCGGCCACGAGACCGCGCCGAGGGGGCCGGGCGCCACCACGGTGCCCTGCGGCGTCGGCGGCGCGAACAGGTTCTTCTGATCGACGAGCGGCGCGGACCGCGCCAGGAGCGTCCCCGTGGCGCGGTCGTGGACGTAGATCCAGCCGGTCTTGCTTGCCGAAGCCACCGCCTTCGCGCCACCGGGCATGTCGAGCAGGAAGGGCGGCGCGGCGACGTCGTAGCCCCATTCGTCGTGCGGCACCTGCTGGTAGTACCAGCGCAGCGCGCCGGTCTTCACGTCGAGGGCCACGAGGCACATCGTGTAGAGGTTGTCGCCCGGACGCGAGAGGCCGAAATTCTGCGGGGCCGGGTTGCCGGTGCCGAGGAAGATCAGGCCGAGATCCGGATCATAGGCCGGCGTCATCCAGAGGGAGCCGCCGCCGACGCGCCAAGCGTCGCGGTTGGCCGGAGCGGCGGCCTTCTCGGCGGCGATGTCCCGGTGGAGCGGCGTGCCGTCGGCGGTCTGGGCGACGAAGCCCCCCTCCCAACCCTCGGACGGCGTGACGTACCAGCGCCAGCGTTCCTCGCCGGTCTTCGCGTCGTAGGCCGCGAGCCAGCCGCGTCGTCCGTACCCGCCCTCGATGCCGACGACGGCGCCGCCATCGAGGCCGCCCGCCTCGTCCTCGATGTGGAGGCCGTATCCGGCGCCGGTGACGCCGACGATCACGAGCCCGTCGGCAACCAACGGCGGCATCTTGAAGCCGAGGCGGCTCGAGCCCTGGACGGGCTTGCCGCCGAGCGTCGCGGCGAGGCCCGAGGCGGTCTCGCTCTCGCCCTCCTCGGGGCGGACCGCCTCCTTGTCCCAGACGATCCTGCCGGTCTTCGCGTCGAGGGCGATCAGCCGCCCGTCCATGGTCGCCTCGAAGACGAGCCCCCCCGACACCGCGACCCCGCGGTTCGAGGGTGGTCCGAAGATCTTCTCGGTGCGCGGCTTGTGGGTGTAGGTCCAGACGGGCTTGCCGGTCTTCGCGTCGAGGGCCGCGACGTTGTTCTGCGTCGTGGAGACGAAGAGGGTGCCGTCCACCATCACGGGCTGGGCCTGGAAGTATCCGGTGATTCCGGTCTGGAAGATCCAGGCGGGGCGCAGCCGACCGACAGTGTCGCCGTCGATCTGGGTCAGGTCCGAGAAGTTGCGGTTGCTCGGATCGTGTCCGAAGGCCGGCCAGGGCGATTCAGCGGCGGAGGTCGACCCGAGGGACGCCGGTCCCGCAAAGCAGGCCAGCAGGACCGCCCCAATCCATCGCGCCAAAGCTGTGCTCCCTTGTGCGGCGACAGTCGCGCCCGCCTGGATCCGTTTCTGAAAGTGGGCCTAAGCCTGCCTCCGGGGCGCCCCGTCGAGCTGCGCCGGCGTCGCCTGGGCACCCATTGCCCGGGCCATGTCGGCGGCGTTCTGTCCGGAGGCGTCGCGCCGGTCCGGGTCGGCGCCGTGGCGGAGGAGCAGGTCGACCATCTCGGTGCGGTCGAACATCGCCGCCGTCATCAGGGCCGTGCGGGTGCCGTCGCCGGTCCCGTCCACCCTGGCCCCGTGCTGGAGCAGGAGCTGCGCGATCGCGAGATCGTTCTTGAAGGCCGCACCGGCGAGGGGCGTCTGGCCACGGTCATTCGCGAGTTCCGGGTCGCCGCCGGCCTCCAAGATCACCCGCGTGGCGTCCGCCTGGCCGTTATAGGCGGCCAGCATCAGCAGGCTGTCGCCCTTGTCGTTGCGCAGGTTCGCCGGCAGCCCCTGCCCGAACAGGTCGGCGAGATCCTCCGCATGGCCCATCCGCGCGTACTGGAAGACGCGGGCGGCGAAGGCCAGGGTCTCGTCATCGAGGGTCGGGGGCGTGTTCGTCTCTGAGGCCATCGCGTGCTCGTCTCTTCTGGCCGCTGATCTGGGCCGGTCCGGCGTCCACGTCCAGCCGGCGGCGGGAACAGTTTCGGGGCGCTGCTCGTTCCAGCCGCCAATCCGGGCCAAAGGCCCGACGCTTCCGGAGCGCGCCGATGCCCCGACCCTTCGAGCCCTTCGCCGACGCCTTGCGCACCGCGCGCGACATCGTCCGGGAGCGCGCAGGCGCGGTCGCACAGGCGGCCGTACAGGCCGATCCCCACGCCTACGACGAGGCCTGCAACGCCCTCGCCGTCCGGATCGCCCAGGCCATCGTCGATGCCGGCGAGGCCGCGACGGCGCATGGCCGGGATCACGAGGCCGCCTGAGCCAACGGCGGCCGGTCAGCCCCGCCGCCGTCCGCCGCCGCCCTTGTATTTGGGCTTCTGCCCGCCGAGCCCCTGCGTCGAGCGCGGCTTCGGCCGCTCCTGCCAGGCCGGCGCGAGGCCGCCCACCGGAAGCTCCCGGTCCGTGCCGGGGCCCATATTGTCGAGGTCGGGCTTGGCGATGCGGCTGCCGCCTCCGCCTGCGCCCCCTGCCCCGCGCGGCGCCTTCCGGCCGAACTTTCCGGCCTCGCGCTCCACGTCGCTCTGTCGTGCCATCGGGTCGTCCGAGACCAGAAGCTCGGTGGCCTGGAGCCGCTTCAGCTCGTCGCGCAGGCGGGCTGCCTCCTCGAAGTCGAGATCGGCGGCGGCGGCGCGCATGCGCTTCTCCAGATCCGCCATCACGGCCTTGAGGTTGTGGCCCACCGTGATCGCGTCCTTGGCCAGCCCGGTATCGACCTGGACGTGGTCGCGCTCGAACACGCTGCTCAGGATGTCGGCGATGCCGCGCTTCACGCTCTGCGGCGTGATCCCGTGCTCTTCGTTGTAGGCGAGCTGCTTGGTGCGGCGCCGCTCGGTCTCGGCCATCGCCCGCTCCATCGAGCCGGTGATGTTGTCCGCGTACAGGATGCAGCGCGCGTCGGCGTTGCGGGCGGCGCGGCCGATGGTCTGGATCAGCGAGGTCTCCGAGCGGAGGAAGCCCTCCTTGTCGGCGTCGAGGATCGCCACCAAGGCGCATTCCGGGATGTCGAGGCCCTCGCGCAGCAGGTTGATGCCGATCAGCACGTCGAAGGCGCCGAGCCGCAGGTCGCGGATGATCTCGATGCGCTCCAGCGTGTCGATATCGGAGTGCATGTAGCGCACCCGCACGCTGTTCTCGTGGAGATACTCGGTGAGGTCCTCGGCCATGCGCTTGGTGAGCGTGGTCACGAGGGTCCGGTAGCCGGCCTGCGCGACTTCGCGGACCTCGCCCAGCAGGTCGTCCACCTGGCTGCGGGCCGGGCGGATCTCGATCACCGGATCCACGAGCCCCGTCGGGCGGATCACCTGCTCGGCGAAGACGCCCCCCGTCTGCTCCATCTCCCACTTGCCCGGCGTCGCCGAGACGTGGACCGTCTGCGGGCGCATTGCGTCCCATTCCTCGAAGCGCAGGGGGCGGTTGTCGAGGCAGGAGGGCAGCCGGAAGCCGTATTCGGCGAGCGTCGCCTTCCGGCGGAAGTCGCCCCGGTACATGCCGCCGATCTGCGGCACCGTGACGTGGCTCTCGTCGGTGAAGACCAGGGCGTTGTCGGGGAGGTACTCGAACAGGGTCGGCGGCGGCTCGCCGGGCTTCCGGCCGGTGAGGTAGCGGGAATAGTTCTCGATGCCGTTGCAGGCGCCGGTGGCCTCGATCATCTCGATGTCGAAGGTGCAGCGCTGGTCGATGCGCTGCGCCTCGATGAGCCGGCCCATCTTGGTCAATTCCTCGATCCGGCCGTTCAGCTCGTTCTTGATGCCCTTGATCGCCTGCTGCAGCGTCGGGCGCGGCGTCACGTAGTGCGAGTTGGCGTAGACCTTCACGAATTTCAGTTCGGAGATCGTCTTGCCGGTGAGCGGATCGAACTCGACGATGCTCTCGACCTCGTCACCGAACAGGCCGATGCGCCAGCCGCGGTCTTCCAAGTGGGCGGGCCACAGCTCGATGGAATCGCCGCGCACCCGGAAGGTGCCGCGGGCGAAATCCGACTGGATCCGCTTGTACTGCAGGGCCACGAGGTCGGCGATGAGCTGGCGCTGCTCGATCCGCTCGCCGAGCGAGACGGTGAACGACATCGCCGTGTAGGTCTCGACCGAGCCGATGCCGTAGATGCACGAGACCGAGGCGACGATGATGACGTCGTCCCGCTCCAGCAGGGCGCGGGTAGCGGCGTGGCGCATCCGGTCGATCTGCTCGTTGATCGAGGATTCCTTTTCGATGAACGTGTCGGAGCG
Source organism: Methylobacterium sp. UNCCL125 (assembly GCF_900116795.1). Lineage (NCBI taxonomy): Bacteria > Pseudomonadati > Pseudomonadota > Alphaproteobacteria > Hyphomicrobiales > Methylobacteriaceae > Methylobacterium > Methylobacterium sp. UNCCL125. The sequence goes on from NZ_FPBW01000010.1 coordinate 151,211, forward strand.
CGGGACGTAGGCCTCGGGCTGGTAATAGTCGTAGTAGGAGACGAAGTACTCGACGGCGTTGTCCGGGAAGAACGCCTTGAACTCCCCGTAGAGCTGCGCGGCCAGCGTCTTGTTGGGCGCCAGGATCAGGGCCGGGCGCTGGGTCTCCTCGATGATCTTGGCCATCGTGAAGGTCTTGCCCGAGCCGGTGACGCCGAGCAGCACCTGATCGCGCTCGAGTCCCTGCACGCCGCCGACGAGTTCGGCGATCGCTTTCGGCTGGTCACCGGCGGGCTTAAACTCGGATTTCAGCGTGAACCGGACGCCACCCTCGGATTTCTTCGGTCGCTCCGGGCGGTGCGGGACCCAGGTCTGGCCGTCCTTGAACAGCGGGTTGCCCTCGGTGAGCAACCGCTCCAGGGCCGACACCGTCGCGGAGGCGCCGCCGTCGCCGCCGGGATCCGGCAGGTCGGCGCCCTCGGGCACCGGACCGTCCTCCGGGGGCGTCAGGCCGAGCGCCTGGGCGAGGCGCGGATCGACATCGGCCGCGTCGCCGAGGGCGTAGCCGGCCTGCGGAGCCTCCGCGAAGCCGTCGCGGGCGATCGCGCCCCGACGCGCGGCGGCCTTGGTGCCGTCCTTGCCGGCTCGTCCTTTCGGCTTGCCCGGCCGCGCGGGCGGCTCGGGGGGCGGCTCGACGGCGGCCGGCCGGTTCCGGTTGAGCGCCGGGTTCAGGAGCTCGGCCAGATAGGTGTCGAGCGGCTTGAGCTCGGGCTTCGACGCCTTGGCGGACGACGCCGAAACGGAAGCGGCGCGCGGTTTCTTCGGTGCTGGCATGAGAACAATATGGGCCTGGACCCCGCTCCGAGGAACCCTGCACGGGTGCGGTTTGACAACTTCCGTGGGAGGCCGCGCGCGCCTGGGACCGGCGGGTGGGCGAGAACCCCTTCCACTGGAGAAGGTGTAGCGAATACAGCCATTAAGTAGAATTCACGGGGTGCCGATCTCGACCTCGGGCTCGGATGCTGAGAAGATCCGCATCGGCGGAGTGGGACAGGCGGCTTGCGGAAAGCCCATCCTGTCGATACTTTGCGATGCAAAGCGCGATGCGAAGCATGCTGCAGCCGGGGGCTTGAGGCACATGCAGGACCTGGACAAGGCGCTGGCCGACATCGTGGCGATCCGCTCGCAGATCGCCCGCGACACGGCGTTCCAGGGTTTGGGGGCGGCGACGGTCGCCGGCACCGGCTTCCTCGCGCTGGCCTGCGCGGCGGGGCAGGCCCTGTGGCTCGGCGATCCCGCGGCGCGGCCGGGCCTGTTCTTCGGCCTCTGGATCGCGGCCGCCCTCGCGGCTTTCATGATGATCGGCGTCGAGGCGGTCCGGCGCAGCCGGCGCCTGCATTCCGGCCTCGCCGACGCCATGGTTTGGAACGCCATCGAGGTGTTCCTGCCGGCCGCGGGCGCGGGGGCCTGCCTCGCCCTGGTCGTCGCCCGCTTCGCACCCGACGAGGTCTGGATGCTGCCGGGTCTCTGGCAGGTGCTGGTCGGCCTCGGCCTGTTCGCCTCGTCCCGGATCCTGCCGCGGGCTGTCCAGGGCGTCGGCGCCTGGTACCTGCTCGCCGGGCTCGCCGTGCTGGCGGTCTCGGCCGAGACCCGGGCCCTGTCCCCCTGGACGATGGGCCTGCCCTTCCTGCTCGGTCAAGCGTGGCTGGCCGGGATCATCCATCACGCGGCCCGGGCCTTCGATGACGACCGCTGACCGTTCCGACGGGCGCTTTTCCTACGAGGGGCTCGACAGGATCATCCACGAGCGGGCGCGCCTCAGCGTGCTGACCTCCCTGGTGGCGCATCCGAAGGGCCTGCCCTTCCCGGATCTCAAGCGCCTGTGCGGGCTCACCGACGGCAACCTGAGCCGCCACCTCGCCGTGCTGAGCGAGGCCGATCTGGTGAGCCTCGAGAAGGGCTTCGCGCACAACCGGTCGCAGACAGTCTGCCGCCTCACCGTCACCGGGCGCCAGCGCTTCATCGGCTATCTCGGCGTGCTCGAGCAGGTGGTGCGCGACGCCGCGCAGGCCGCCGAGCGCGGCCCCGAATCCGGTGTCCGCGGCCTCGATCCGGCCACGAAAACGGCGTGAGACCGCCCCGTCCCGCCGGGAATGTTAATCCCGTCTCGATAGACCTGAACGCCACGCCCATGCCGGGAGACTTTACGATGCAAAGCGAAGCGGTGCCGGGTCCCCTGCACGCCGCGATCATCATGGACGGTAACGGGCGCTGGGCCACGCAGCGCGGCCTGCCGCGGCTGGCCGGCCACCACCGCGGCGTGGAGTCGATCCGGCGCACCGCCGAGGCCTGTCCGGATCTCGGCATCGGCACGCTCACGCTCTACGCCTTCTCGGCGGATAACTGGCAGCGCCCCGCCGAAGAGGTCGGCGGCCTGATGCGGCTCCTGCGCTCCTACCTGCGCAACGAGACCCAGCGCCTCGCCCGGACCGGCACGCGCCTCAGCGTCGTCGGCCGGCGCGACCGTCTGCCGGACGGCATCCCCGAGGCGATCGCCGCGGCGGAAGCCGCCACGGCGGCGGGGACCCGGCTGCATCTCCGGATCTGCGTTGACTACTCGGCCCGCGACGCGATCATCGCCGCGTCGCAGCGCCTCCAGGGCGAAGATCCGACCCGTGAGAGCTTCGGCAAGCTGGTTGCCGGCCCGATGCACGGCTCCCCCGTCGATGTCGATCTGCTGATCCGCACCGGCGGCGAGCGGCGTCTCTCCGACTTCATGCTGTGGGAGGCGGCCTATGCCGAGTTGCATTTCACAGAGCGGATGTGGCCCGAGTTCGGTCCCGAGGACCTGGCTGAGGCAGTCGCCGAGTTCGGCCGCCGCGAGCGCCGGTTCGGCGGGCTGAAGGCTCCGGCAGTCTCGGCCGCGGCCTGAGGCCGCTTGACGGGCGCGCACCGGCGCGCAGAGGGTCGTCGGCATGACCGAGACCCTCGCCCAGCGCCGCGTCCTCCTCGTCATCGGCGGCGGCATCGCGGCCTACAAGGCCCTCGACCTGATCCGGCGCCTGCGCGAGCGCGGCGCCAGCGTCTGCCCGGTGCTGACCGCGGGGGCGCAGGAATTCGTGACGCCCCTTGCCGCCGCCGCGCTCGCCGGCGAGCGGGCCCATACCGACCTGTTCGACCGGGCTTCCGAGGCCGAGATCGGCCACATCAAGCTCGCCCGTCAGGCGGATGCCGTGGTGGTGGCGCCCGCGACCGCCAACCTGATGGCCCGCATGGCCGGCGGCCACGCGGCCGACCTCGCGACCACGGTCCTGCTGGCGACGACCCTTCCGATCCTGATCGCGCCGGCCATGAACGTCCAGATGTGGGCGCATCCGGCCACCCGCCGGAACCGCGCGGTCCTGGAGGGCGACGGCGTCCAGATCGTCGGGCCGAATGCCGGCCGGATGGCGGAGCCCGAATCCGGCCCCGGCCGCATGGCCGAGCCCAACGAGATCGCCGATGCGCTGGAGCGGATGCTCGGCCAGCAGGCCGGGGACAGGCCCCTGGCCGGCCGGCGCGTGCTCGTGACCTCCGGTCCCACCCACGAGCCGATCGACCCGGTCCGCTACATCGCCAACCGCTCCTCCGGCCGCCAGGGCCACGCCATCGCGGCGGCCGCCGCTGCGGCCGGTGCCGCCGTGACCCTGGTCTCCGGGCCCGTGGCGCTCCCCGATCCGCCGGGCGTCGCCGTCGTCCGGGTCGAGACCGCCCGGCAGATGCTGGAAGCCGTCGAGGCGGCGCTGCCAGCCGACATCGCGGTCTTCGCCGCCGCGGTCGCCGACTGGCGTCCGGAGCAGGAGGCCGGCAACAAGAAGATCAAGAAGGACGGCACCGGCCCGGCGCCGATGCCGCTGGTGGAGAATCCCGACATCCTCGCCACGATCGCGCGCCTGCCGGTGGGGCGCCCGCCCCTCGTGGTCGGGTTCGCCGCCGAGACCGACACGGTCGTCGAGCACGCCCGGGCGAAGATTGCCCGGAAGGGCTGCGACCTGATCGTGGCCAATGACGTGTCGGCCGAGGGCGGCGTCATGGGCGGCGCCGACAACACGGTTCACCTGATCCGACGGGACGGTGCGGTGGAAACCTGGCCGCGCCTCGGCAAGGAGGAAGTCGCCCGGCGGCTCGTGGCCCATGTCGCGGGGCTTCTGGCCGGCTGACGCGACGGGGCCCCTGCGAGCCCGCCTCCCTGCCCCGCGAAGGTGCTTCGAAGGTGCTTTGTCGGCCCGCGCGCCCCGGCGGCGACGTCGATCGCGCGCAGACGGGTGAGAGACGGTCCTGAGATATTTGTATTTTGGAAGAGACGCTTTTCGCGATTATTCGCGGTGTCATTCGGTAAATGCCGGAAATTCCCTCAAATCACATTTCGAATGAGTCTATACGCGGTCGAATGACCATAGAAATACATCAGATTTTTTGATTGTGCCTGAGAAAAACTTGTTATGATCCTGCGATACGCTCGATCTGTCGGGCCGTCGGAGGTGAAGCATGATGCGGGTGCGGGACCTGTCGATCCGGACGACCATGTGTCTCGTTCTCGTCGCCATGGCGACGATCATGCTGGCCTTCGCGACGGGCGCCGTGCGGGAGGCGCAGGAGCAGGCGGCGGAGGCCGAGCAGGTCATCACCTTGGTGCGGGCGAGCCGCGCCCTTCTCCAGACCCTGAACGTGGCCCGGTTCGAACGGGGGGCGACGCTGCAATTCCTCGCCGCCGCCGAGCCCGTCGAGGCCGAGACCCGCGCGTCGCTCTACGCGGACCGGCAGCGGGTGATCGCCGGGCTGGCCGAAGCACAGCCCCTCCTCGACGGGCTGGGTCTCCCCGCCGTGACTGCGACCCTCGGCCCCCTGCGGGCTGCCGGCGGACGCGTCGAACGCCTCCGGCCGCGGGTCGACGCGGCCCTGAAGCTGTCGGGATCCCAGCGGGATGGCGCGGTGACGACCGAGGCGAAGGCCGCCTTCCAGGAGATGCTCGATACCCTGATCGCCACGAGCGATGCCGTGGATGCCGCGATCCCGCTGTCCGACGGCATCCTCCGACGCGACCTCGCCCTCAAGCGGGCGGCCTGGTCGACGCGCATGGCCAACGGAGCCGTCGCCCTGCGCGTGCAGACGTCCCTGGCAGCCGGAACGGCCTGGACGCTGGACGAGACCGTGGCGGCCGCCGAGGAGCGGGGACGTCTCGACGCGGCCTGGAGATCGGCCATCGAGGCCGCTTCGGAGATGTCCGAGACGGTTCGCGCGGCGTTCCGCCGGGCCCGGGAGAACAATTTCGAGGGCCCGTCCCTGGCCCGCCGGTCCGCAGTGGCGACCGCGCTGAGCCGCGGCACGCCGCCGGGTCTGACGCTCGCGCAGGCGCGCAAGCTCGATACGCCCGAGCAGGTCACCCTCGTCGACCTCGCCTTCGTCTGCCTCGACGAGATGATCGCGCGGGCCGAGACCCTGTCCGGCGCGGCCCGGCGCGTCCTGCTGCGCGATGGGGCGGCCCTGCTGGCAACCCTGCTCCTGGTCGCGCTCGCCCTGATCGTGCTCTTCCGCGGGGTGCTGCGGCCGATCCGGGCGATCACCGCGACGATGGAGGCCCTGGCGGCCGGCGATGCCGACGTCGCGCTCCCAAGCCTGGACCGGCGCAACGAGATCGGCGCCATGGTCCGGGCCGTGCAGGTCTTCAAGGACAATTTGATCCGGTCCCGTCGCCTCGAAGCCGAGGCCGAAGAGGCCCGGCAGGCCGCCGAGGCGCGGCGCCGCAGCGGACTGCGCGCGATGGCCGAGCGCTTCGAGCGGGCGGTCGGCGGCGTCATCGCCCAGGTCTCGGCCTCGGCCACGGCCCTGCAGGCCACCGCCGGGAGCATGACGGAGACCGCGGCCGAGAGTGCCGGGCAGTCGACAACCGTCGCCGCCGCCGCCGAGCAGGCGGCGAGCAACGTCAACACCGTGGCGGCGGCTGCCGAGGAACTCGGGACCTCCGTGCAGGAAATCGGCCGGCAGGTCGACGGCTCGGCCAATCTCGCGCGTGCGGCCGTCGCGGAGGCCGATCAGACCGGCGCGCTGGTCCGGGACCTGAGCGAGGCCGTGTCGCGGATCGGCGACGTCGTCGGGCTGATCGCGACCATCGCGGGCCAGACGAACCTGCTGGCGTTGAACGCCACGATCGAGGCGGCGCGGGCGGGCGCCGCCGGTCGCGGCTTCGCGGTCGTCGCCGCCGAAGTGAAGGCGCTGGCCGTTCAGACCGCCCGCGCCACGGACGAGATCTCGGGCCAGATCGGGCGGGTTCAGGCCTCGACGGGCGAGGCCGTCGCGGCGATCGGGACGATCACGGCCCGGATCCGCGAGATCGACGGCGTGGCGACCTCGATCGCCGCGGCGGTGGAGCAGCAGGGCGCCGCCACTCAGGAGATCGTCCGCAACGTCGGACAGGCGGCGCAGGGCGCGGCCGCGGTCACCGGCCATATCGCCGGCGTGGCCGTAGCCTCGAGCGCGACCGAGGCGGCGGCGGGGGAAGTTCTGGCCGCGGCCGCTGCCCTGTCGGCCCAGTCCGCGCATCTGACCGCCGAGGTCGACCGGTTCCTGGACAGCGTCCGCGCCGCCTGAACGGTCCCGGAGGCTCGGGCGACCGGGCTCCCTGGCCTGGACGGGTCCGAGGCGATAGAAGGCCTCCCGATGGCCGGCGCGCACGGCGCCGGCTCCAGGGAGAAACCATGCCTCGCCTGTCCCCCCTCTTCGGAGCCGCGTTGATCGCCATGACCACAGCCGCCACTGCCGAGACCGTGACCACGCCCTCCGGCCTCAAGTATCAGGACGAGGTCGTCGGCACCGGGCCTGAGCCGAAGGCCGGCCAGCAGGTCACCGTCCAGTATACCGGCTGGCTCGACGAGGGCGGCAAGAAGGGCAAGAAGTTCGATTCGTCCCGCGACCGCAACCAGCCCTTCAGCTTCCCCCTCGGCGCCGGCCAGGTGATCAAGGGCTGGGACGAGGGCGTCGCCACCATGAAGACCGGCGGCAAGCGCACCCTGATCATCCCGCCGCAGCTCGGCTACGGCGCCCGGGGCGCCGGCGGCGTGATCCCGCCGAACGCCACCCTGATCTTCGACGTCGAACTCCTCGGCGCGAAGTAAGCGGCACGGCTGCGCGACGGCGAGAGTTTCCAGAACCATGCTGTTCGCGCAGCTGTCCGACGAGCTGTTCAAGCCGCTGGCTTCGCCGAGCCGCAGCTTCAACGCGGCCCTGCTCCTGCATCTGCACCGGCGCGTCCTCGGGGCCGAGCCGGTGCGCAAGGCCGAGCTTCTGGCCGAGATCGGCGACTTCGCCGCCGGCTGGAGCGATCCCGAGGTCAGCGGCGACGAGCCGATCTCCGCCGATCCGACCGAGCGCCGCACGGCGCTTTACCGGCGCCTCCTCGACACCGGCTGGCTGATCGAGCGCCGCGAGCGCTACGTCCCCGTCGCGGAGTTCGACCCCGAGGCGCGGCTCCTCCTGGAGGAGCTGTCCCGGCTGGAACGGGGCGAGACCCGCTCCTACGGCGGGGCCGTGCTGGAGGTTCTGGGTGGCCTCGAGAGCGCCCTGTCGGATCCGGCGAACCGCTCCGAGGCCCTCTCCAACGCCGCCCGGGGCGCGGCCGCCTTCCTGTCGCACGTGCGCGGGCTCGCGGCCGGCATGCGCAAGGTCGAGGAGCGCATCCTGCGCGAGCCCGACCGCGCCAAGACCTTCCGGCTGTTCTTCGAGGATTTCGTCGAGCGCCACCTGATCAGCGACTACCGGACGCTCCACACCCGCTTCAACCCGTTCCGCTTCCGCGCCAGCGTGGTGCGCGAGGCCGGCCGGGCGCTGCGCGACGCCCTCACCGTCCGGGCCCTGGCCGAGGGCCTCATCCGGGAGGGGCGGAGCGCCGATCTCGACGCGGCGCAGCGGGCCGTCCGGACGGATCTCGCCCAGATTCTCGCGGTGTTCGAAGGGCTCGACAACCATCTCGATGCCGTCGACGCCGTGGTGGCGCGTCTGGAGCGCCGGATCGCCTCCGCCCTGCACGTGATGGACCGCCCGGATCCGAGCGGCGTCGAGCGCGTGGCCGCGATGCTGCGCGCCGTCGGCGGGTCGGAGATCGCCCCCGACGTGCCGGGCGACGTCTCGCTGCTGCGGCCGCCCATCGGTCACGCGCATCTCCAGGCGCCGCGGGCCCGCAAGGCCGCGATCGACATGGAGCCCCTGCCCGACATCGAGGACGATCCGGTGGTCGACGCCTTCGCGGCCGCCAAGGCGGAGTTCCGGCGCCGCACCACCGTGACGCCCGAAAGCATGAGCGCCTTCGTGGAGGCCCGACTCGGAAAGGCGGTGCGGCTGCGCGGGTCGCAGATCGTGATCGCGGGCGTCGACGACTTCATCGTGTTCCAGCGCCTGCGCGAGATCGACGTGCTGTTCGACGCCAAGCTCGGCGAGCGCTATGCCGTCACCCGGCTGCCCGAGCGGGTGGCCAATGGCTGGCTCGACTGCCCGGATTTCCTTCTGGAGCGCCGCCCCTATGCTTGAGGGCTTCCGCGCGATCATCGACGGCGACGAGCCGCCGCCGCCCGGCGCAAGGGCGCCGGATGCCGAAGAGCTGAGCCGTGCCCTCCAAGTGCTTCTGAAGGGGCAGGTGATCTACGCCGAGACCCAGGGGATCGGCCGCTCCTACGAGCTCGCCCGGCACTACGCCCCGTTCTTCACCGACTACTTCGCCTGCCTCGGCTACGCGCTCACGGTCTCGCATCGCGACCAGATGGTCTCGCTGAGCCCGGCCGCCGACGCGCCCCGCCACGACATCGTCTCGGAGCGCCTGCGCAAGGACGAGACGCTGGTGCTCCTGGCGCTCCGGCTCCTCTACGAGGAGGGCCTGCGCGACCACCGGGCCGGGACTGACGGGATCGTCGACTGCACCACCGACGAGATCGTCGAGAAGATCCGCACCGTGGCGCGCAATGAGCCTCCCGAGGAGGGGCGGCTCGCCGACATCCTGCGCCTCTACGCGAAGCGCGGCGGCCTGCGCCTCGGCGAGCGCGACCGGGTCGAGCGGGTCACCCCGCTCTCGCTCCTGCCGGGGCTGACGGTGCTGGCTTCCGACGCCTGGATGGAACGCCTTCGGGCGTGGTCGGAGGCCGGGGAGGCTTGATTCCGTCGTCCGGTCGACCAGCTCGGCGCCGTCTTTGCGAGCGGAGCGAAGCAATCCAGCCAGCGCCACGATTGCCGGCGTCGCGCTGCCCTGGGTCACTTCGCTGCGCTCGCGATGACGGAGTGAGATACGTCAACCGCGACGTGCGGCCGAAACCACGTGACCGCGCTCAGGCCGCCCGGACGGTCGCCAGGAAGTGCTCCACCTCGCTGCCGAGATGGGCCGCCTGCCGGGCCATCTCGGAGGCCGACGCCAGGACCTGCGCGGCGGCCGCCCCGGTCTCCTCGGCGGCGCCCGCGACGCCGCTGACATTGGCGGTGACGGATTCGGTCCCGGTCGCCGCCTCGGCGACGTTGCGGACGATCTCCTGGGTGGCCGCGCCCTGCTCCTCCACCGCGGCGGCGATCGACGTCGCCATGCCGCTGATCTCGCGGATGCGGCCCGCGATGCCGTCGATGGCCTGGACGGCCTGGCCGGTCGAGCCCTGGATCTGCGCGATCTGGGCCGAGATCTCGGCCGTGGCCTTGGCGGTCTGGTCGGCCAGCGCCTTCACCTCGGTGGCGACGACCGCGAAGCCGCGTCCCGCGGCGCCGGCCCGGGCGGCCTCGATCGTGGCGTTCAGCGCCAGCAGGTTGGTCTGGCTGGCGATGGCCGAGATCAGGTCCACCACCTCCCCGACCCGGCGCGCGCCGGTGCTCAGGGCCTGGACGAGATCGGCCGTGGCGGCCGCCTCGCGGACGGCGGCCTGCGCCAGATCCGCTGAGGAGCCGACCTGACGGCCGATCTCGTTGACCGAGGAGCCCAGTTCCTCGGCGGCCGCCGCGACCGTGGTCACGTTGCTGGAGGCCTCCTCGGCGGCGGCCGCCGCGCTGGTCGACTGGCCGGCCGTCTGCGTCGCCGTCACGGTGAGGCTCTGGGCCGTGGATTGGAGCTGCGTCGCTGCCGACGTCACCGAGCCGACGATACCGCCGATGGCCGACTCGAACCGGTCGGCGAGTTCGCGCGTCGCCTGCCGGCGCTGGGCCTCGGCGCCGGCCCGGGTCTGCGCGGTCTCGGCCTCGAGGGCGCGGGCGTGCAGCAGGTTCTCCCGGAAGACCGCGACGGTCGCCGACATGGCGCCGATCTCGTCCTGCCGCGCCGCGTAGGGGATCTCGGCCTGCGTGTCGCCGTCGGCGAGGCGCCGCATGGACAGCGTCATCCCCGCGAGCGGCCGCGACACGCCCGTGAAGGCGTACAGCATGGCGCCCAGCGCGATGACGAAGCTGACGAGCAGGCTCACGATGGTGGTCCGGACCGCGTCCGCTTGGCTGTCGCGGGCCGTGCGCCCGGCCGCCTCACCGTTCCTGATGTTCAGGTCGGCCAGAGCGCGGGTCGCGGTCGAGGCCGCGAGATAGTTGGCGTTCATCGGCCCGCGGAAATAGGCGAGCGCCTGATCGTGCTGATCGGCCGGGAAGGCGCGCAGACGGGTCCAGTCGGCCTGCTGCACCGCTAGCTTGGCGAGCAGGTCGTCGTAGATCGCCTGCTCCTCCTTCGACGCCACCAGGGTGCGGTAGGCCTCGGCCTTCGCCTGGCGGTTCCGCATCATCTCGTCCGCGCTCTTCAGGCTGGTCGCGCGCTCCGATTCGGTATCCGCCGTCACGTAGCGGAACTGCCACAGTCGCGAGCGCATCACGAGGGCGTTGATCGCCTGGGCCTCGTTGATCGACGGCACGGCGTTGTCGATCAGCTCCGCGAGCCGCTGGTCGACCGCCTGCATCTTGTAGAGAGTCACGCCGCCCTGAACCAGCGCCGCCAGGAGCAGGAGGGCGAAGAGGCCGCTGAGTTTTGCTTTGAGACTGAGACGCATCGGTCGGTTCCGGTCGTGCGGACGAGACCGGCAGGACATGAACAGGTTGTGCTAATAGTGTCATAACCTGAGGTAGGATCGGGCTTCAGAGGTTCGCGCGTGTCGGCTTGCATACGCGGCCGAGTCCGGCCAACTGGGCCGAACATTCCTCGCCACCGGCCCGACCCACCCACATCGTGTACGTCCTCACCGACATCGCCATCTCCAACTGGTACCTGATCCGCCGCGAGCAGATCCGGCTGCGCGGTGCCGCCGCGCTGGTCGGGCCGACGGGGGCCGGGAAATCGACGATCTTCGATGCGGTCGGCACGGTGCTGGCCGGCAACAACGCCAGCCGCCTCGCCCTCAACGCCTCGGCCTCCGGGCGCAGCGCCCGAACCGTGCGCGACTATTGCTTGGGCTGGATCAGCGACCCGGCGGAAGGCGGCCGCCCGACCCGGGAATCCTGCGAGACCGTGCTGGTCCTGGTCTTCGAGAATCCCGATTCCGGCCGCGTCGTCTCGGTCGGCCTCGCCCTGGCCGCTCGGGCCGTGGAGCCCAAGGAGACGGTGCTCTCGCGCTTCATCGCGGTCGGGCACCGGTTCGAGGTCTCCGACTACGCCCGCACCGCCCCCGGCGGCACCTACACGGCGCCCTGGAGCGAGATCGCCGCGGACCTGCGGGCCCGCGCGGCGAGCTTCACCGAGTACCGGACCTCCGGCGAACGCTTCACGGCCGATGTCCTCGCCACCCTGCGCGAGGGGGCGCCGTCGCCGGAGCCGCGCCACTTCCTGCGCAGCTTCGCCAACGCGGTGGCGTTCAAGCCGATCTTCGACACCAGCGCCTTCGTGCGCGCCTTCGTGCTCGACCCGGAGCCCCTGGATGTCGAGCGCGTGCGCCACTCCATCGCGAACTGGCGTCGGCTTCTGGAGACCATCGCCGAGCTGGAGAACCGCCTCGGACGCCTGCGGCGCCTGCGCGACCGCTACGAAGCCTGGGGTGAGGCGGTCCTCGCTGCCGCGACGCACGAGCTGCGCGCGGCGAGCGCCGAGCTGCGCCGCCGGAGCCTCGACCTCATCGCCGTCCGGTCCCGGCTCCGGGAAGGCGCCGACACCCTGCGCATCGCCCGCGAGCGCGTCGCGGCGAGCCGCGGCTATGTTCGCGAGATCGACGGCGAGATCGCCGAGAAGAAGGCGCTGGCCACCGCGAGCGCCGCCGAGGGCCGGCTCGCCGCCTCGACGCTGGGCCTCTCCATGCTGGAGCGCGACCGGAAGGAGCTGATCGGCCGGATCGGCGATCTCGTCGGCCTCGTCGGGCAGATGGCCAAGCTCCAGCCGGTGGCCCCGATCCTGCGCCAGAGCTGCCCGCAGGCGGCCCGCCTCGCCGAGGCCTGCGCCCGGGCGGGCCTGCGTCGGGAATCCTCCCCCGAGGAGATCCTGCGCCCCGAGGGGCCGCTCGCCGAATTGGCCGACGGGCTGGTGCGCCTGCCCGATTTCGACGAGGCGCTGGAGCGGGCCGCCGAGGACGCGGCGCTGAAGGCCCGCGCCCAGGAGAGCGAGGCCGAGCGCACGGCGCCGCGCACCGGCGGCGGCCCGACCGCGCGCCTCTCCTCCGACACGGTGGCGTTCCGCGGCGAGCTGGAGCGCCGCGGCATCGACGCGGTGCCGATCTGCGAACTGGCCGAGATCGTCGACCCGACCTGGGGGCCGGCCCTCGAAGGCCTGCTGGGGCGCGCCCGCGAGGCCCTGGTGGTTCCCCCGGACCGGCTGAACGAGGCACTCGGCGTCCTGCAATCCGGCCGCGACCGGTTCCACCGCTGCATCCTGGTGAAGACCACCGACACCGCCAAGCAGCGGTCCCGCCGCTACGACGACGGTCCGCTCACCGTGATCGAGACCAGCGACCCGCACGCGGAGGCGTTCCTCGGCGTGCGGCTCGGCGGCTACGACCTCGCCCGGGACGACGCCGAACTGGCCCGCCTCGCCCGGGCGGTCGCCCCGAGCGGCCGGACCACGGCCGGGATGGCCTATTCGGTCACCCGCAGCGTCGACCTGCTGATGACCCGCGGCCATCGCGGGCCCACCGCCGACAGCCGCCGCGCCCACGAGATCGCCGTCGCCGAGGCGCGGCGCCTGCGCGGCGAGGCCGCGGTCCTGCGCGAGGCCGCCCGGACGGCGGCCGCGATCCGGGCCCGCGTCGCCCGGGGCCTCGACGACGTGGAGGCGCTCCGGGCCGAGCTCGACGGGCTCGACGGACGGCGGCGCACGCTCCAGACCGAGCGGGAGGGCATCGAGAAGCGTGACACGGCCGGGCTCGCCGCCGAGATCGCCGCGCTGACCACCGAGCGGGTCGGCTACCTGCGGGAATTGTCGGAGGAGCTGGAGCCCAAGCTCGACCGCCTGCTCGCCGACGAGGCGGCGCTGCGCGCCCGGATGGGACCGGTGCGCGAGGCCGTCCGCGCCGCTCTGTCGGCCCGCCGCGCGGCCCTGCGCCAGCTCAGTGCCGGCGACGCCGCGCGGGTGCGCCTCGCCCGCGGCGAGCCCTTCGACCTCGGCGTGGTCGCCGAGGCGCGGCGGGCGCTGGCCGGCCTCGATGCCAAGGCGGCCGGGACCCGGGTGACCGCCGAGCGCGGCCTCGCCCGGGAGTCCGCCGAGGCCGCCCGCTCCCACGGGCGGATCGCCGAGCGGGAGCTGGCGGAGGCCTGCGCCGCCTGGCGGGTGGAGAACCCGCTCGCCTCCGGGGACGCCCCGGCGATCGACGGCTTCGCCTGGGTGAGGCGGGAATACGAGGCCGTGGAGGGGCACGAACTCCGCCGCTACAGGGCGCAGGCCGAGCGGGCCGAGGTCGAGATGCGCCGCCTGATGACCGAGGATCTGCTGACGCGCCTCGCCGACCGGTTCGAGCGGGTCCATGCCCGGCTCGCCGCCCTCAACGAGCGGCTCTCGGCGCGCAGCTTCACCGGCCAGACCTACGCGTTCGAGGCGGCGGTGGATCGCCGCTACGCCGCCGTGCACGCGCTCGCCACCGAGACCGCCCGCTCACCCGAGGCCGCGCAGGCGCTGCTCGCCGGCGAGGCGGAGGGGCAGATGGCGGCGGCGCTCGAGGAGATCACCGCGCTGATCGCCGGCGAGGAGGATGCGGCGCGGCTCGCCGATTACCGCAACTACTTCGTCTACGAGATCGGCATGCGCGACCGGGCGGGCAACCGCACCACGATGTCGGCCCGGGCGCTGCGCGGCTCCGGCGGCGAGGCCCAGGCGCCGTTCTACGTGGCGATCGCCGCCTCGCTGGCCAGCGCCTATTATCCGGGCGACCGGCCGGGCGACGAGAATCCGGGCCTGGGCCTATGCCTGCTCGACGAGGCCTTCTCGAAGCTCGACGTGCGCAACAGCCAGGCGCTGGTCGATCTGTACCGGGCCTGGGGGCTGCAGCTCCTGATCGCCGCCCCCGAGGACAAGCGCACCACGCTGACCGAGGTGATGGATACGATCGTGACGGTCTATAAGAGCCCGGATCTCACCTCGGTGCGGATCGAGGCCGAACACCCCCTCGAGGCGGCCCGGCGGGCGCTGCACGCGATCAACCCCGACCAGATCGGGATCGAGGGGTTTCGCCAGCCGGACGCGGCGGAGTGATCGGCACCGGGGTCGGCGCCTTCGGGCAATGAGAGCCCTCACGGTCGTGACGCGCGTCGCGACCCTTGCCTTCGGGACGTTCGGAAACGTGGTGCTTGCGGTTGCTGCGCGCCGCGCGCCAGGACAGCCGCGCCGACGCCATCACCGGGAGGGCTCACCGAGCCCGCGCAGGGCCGGGGCGGGGCTCGCGCCGCCATCCCCGGTATCCCCGTTCTTCGTCGCGCCGGGCGTCAGTTCAGGTAGGTGCGGATCCAATTCGGCGAGAGGATCTCGCCCTCTTCGGTGATGATCCAGGGCTGCTTGGCCGGGTCGGCCAGGGCACCGGCCGCGGCCGCGATCGCCTCGCGCAGGGTGTCGTAGCGCTCGGGCTGCGCGAGCGGGGCGCTCGCCGGGGCCGTGCGCCAGATCGTCAGATCCGCGGGCCGTTCCAGAGCTTCGGTTTCCATGGGTACTCGTCCTTCCGAACCGTTTTGGACCGTTCAGATCGCCGCCGCCGGGCTGGGCCGAGGAGCGGTGGCGATCGAGGGTCTGAGCGTCAATGCAAGCATCTCTGCGGCAGCTTTGCGATCAATTCGGGCGGTTTTCGAAGCCAGCACCCGGTGCCGAGGCACGAGCGTGGGCGGGGTTCGGTGTTCCATGTCCGTATTGAGCACAGCTGAGCTGCCCTGGACTTGCGAGAATTGTGGCTCCTGAATGGTGACCATTCCGTTAGCCAGTCTGCACCGGTCGCCGACGTGCGCCAGAACACGTCAGGAGCCTGTCGGCGGCGGCGCCTCTCTGTGTTGACGCCCCGATCCTGAACGCGCACTTAAGGCTTCGCCCGTCGAGGGCCTGCCTTCGCGCTTCTTTCGGAGACACCCGTGCCGGATCGTACCGTGCGCATCGTCCTCGCCGCGGTCCTGGTCCTGCTGGCGCTCTACGTCGCCCAACCCTACCTGCAGCCGCTGCTCTACTCCGCCGACACGCCGCGGGCGGTGATGGCCCGCGGCGATCTGGCGCCGGCCGAGACCTCGACCGTCGCGCTGTTCGAGCGCGCGAGCCCGTCCGTCGTTCACGTTTTCGCGCAGGGGGCGGCGCAGAACCGAGACCTGCTCGACCTCGACGACCAGGGTGGCGACCAGGGCGGGACGCAGACCGGCACCGGCTTCGTCTGGGACGGCGCCGGCCACATCGTCACCAACACCCATGTCGTGCAGAACGCCGCGCAGAGCGGCGGATCGGTCTCCGTCCGGCTCGGCGACGGCGAGGTGGTCCCCGCGACCCTCGTCGGCCTGGCGCCGTCCTACGACCTCGCCGTCCTGCAGCTCGGGCGGGTGCGGCACATGCCGCCGCCGCTGGCGATCGGCACCTCGGCGGATCTGAAGGTCGGGCAATCGGCCTTCGCCATCGGCAACCCGTTCGGCCTCGACCACACCCTGACCACCGGCGTGATCAGCGCCGTGCGGCGGCGCATGCCGACCAGCGAGGGGCGCGAATTGTCCGGCGTGATCCAGACGGATGCGGCGATCAATCCCGGCAATTCCGGCGGGCCCCTCCTCGATTCCGCGGGCCGGCTGATCGGCGTCAACACCGCCATCGTCTCGCCGTCCGGCGCCAGCGCCGGGATCGGCTTCGCGATCCCCGTCGATGTCGTCAACCGCATCGTGCCGGAGCTGATCAAGGCCGGCCGGGTGCGCAATCCCGGCATCGGCATCATCGCCGCCCAGGAGGCGGCCACCGCGCGGCTCGGCATCGACGGCGTTGTGATCGTGCGGGTGCTGCCCGGCTCCCCCGCCGCGCAGGCCGGGCTGCGCGGCGTCGACCCGCAGACCGGGGATATCGGCGACGTGATCGTCGAGGCCAACGGCCGCCCGGTCCATCGGCTCGCGGACCTGACGGCGGCCATCGAGGAAGCCGGCCTCGGCGCCGGCGTGACCTTGAAGGTGGTGCGCGACGGCCGGATCCGGCAGGTCCGCGTCACCACGGCTGACGTTGCGGAGAACCGGCAATGACGCGCCTGCGCTTGGCCCTCCCCGTCATCGCCCTCCCCGTCATCCTCCTCGCCGGCGCGGCGCAGGCCGGCGAGCCGCCGGCGCGCGCGCGCCTCTGCCCGGAGAATCTTCCCGAGGGCGTGCGTCTCCCGCCGCAACCCGGCTGCGACGCCGACATCCGCCAGCCGAAGCCGCGCCGTCCCGGTTTCTTCGACCTGGGCGACGGGACCAGCATCCAGATCGGCGGGAGCGCCTCCGCCACCTATGGCGTGCGGCGCTGAGCGATGGTGCTGTTTGCCGGCCTGCTCGCCTGCCTGACCCTGTGGTGGCTGTCCAAGAACGGCGGCCTCGGCCGACGGATCAGGCGCGGCCTCGGGGCGGGCCTCGGCTCAGCCCTCGGACGTGTGCGGCTGCCGACCTTCGGCGCCTTCGCGCTGCTCGCCGCCGGGTTCCTGCTCCTGCGCGGGAACTTCGTCCTGGCGGCGCTGCTCGGGCTCAGCGGCGTCTGGTTGATCGAGGGGCAGGCCGCGATGACCGCGCGGCTCCGTCGCCTGATCCGGCCGGACCCCGGTCAGGGGCCCCGCGATCCTGCGGATCGCCGCTTCCGCACGACCCTGATCGACGCGCTCCTGCGCCCGGACGGCAGCCTGCGCACCGGCCGGGTCATCGCCGGGCCAAGCGCCGGCACGTCGCTCGACGCCATGCCAACCGGTGCCGTGGTCGAGCTGCTCCGGCTCTGCCGCCTTCGCGACGCCGCGGGCGCCGCCCTGCTAGAGCCGTATCTCGACCGCCGGGCGCCCGGATGGCGTGTAGACGCTGAGCGCGATCGCGACCCGCGGCCGCGCCGCCCGGCGAACCCAGGGACGATGACGCAGGAGGAGGCGTACCAGGTCCTGGGGCTTCAGCGCGGGGCGACCGCTGAGGAGATCCGGTCGGCCCACCGGTCTCTCATGAAGCGGGCTCACCCCGACCAGGGAGGCAGCGCCGAGCGGGCGGCGCGCGTCAACGCGGCCCGGGACAGGCTTCTGAACCGACATCGCTGAACTCCACGCGCGTTGTCAGAGAGATACCGATCGTCGGCCGCGGACGAACTCGGTCGCGGCCGTTCCGTGTCGGCGCGCGGGCGCGCCGGTCGGTCTCCGGAGCCTCAGCTCCGGGTGGCGAAGCAGCTGAAGCCGCTGCGCTTCAGGGCCGAGCAGGCCTCCTGGGCGGAATCCTGCTCGGCGAAGCCCGAGAAGCGGGCCCGGAACAGCGTGGTGCCGCCGTGCTCGACCTTGACGGTGTAGGGTGCGGCCTTGGAGAGGCTGCCCCCCACCTTGGCGCGCGCCTCAGAGAGCATCGACCGGGCCTTGCCCTCGTCGTCCATGGCCCCGAGCTGGATCACCCAGGCGGTGGGGACGACGCGGGCGCCGGAGACCGCCTTCGGCGGCTCGTCGCGCTCGAGGGAGGCCACCCGGGCCGTGGATTTGGACGCCCCCGGGAAGGGCGGCTGGGCATTGCCGCCGCCGGCATAGGCCTGGGCCGCCTTCGGGATTCCCTGCGGCCCGGGCTTCCAGGTGCCGCTCGGCGTCGTCGTCTTCGAGGGCGACAGGTCGAGGGGCTCGCCGGTGGTGCCGGTGGTCTCGACATCCTCGTCGTCGGCGGAGGCGACCTGCGTGCGGGTCCGCGAGACCGCGTCGGCGACGACTGCCGGGCGGGCGCGCTCGGCCACTTCGGTGACGGCGGGCGCGACCCGGGCGCCGGCATAGGCCCGCGGCAGGCTGGACCGGACGAGGTCGGCCATGATCCGGTCGCGGCTCGCGCCGGACTTGCCGCCGAGCACGATCGCCACGATCTGGCGGCCGTCGGATTTCGCGGCGGTCATCAGGTTGAAGCCGGAATCCCGGGTGTAGCCGGTCTTGATCCCGTCGACGCCCTGGACGTTGCCCAGCAGGTGGTTGTGGTTGCCGATCACCCGGCCGCGGAACGCGAAGGACCGTGTCTGGAAGTAACGGTAATAGCGCGGAAACCGGTCCTGGATCGCCTGGGCGAGGACGGTCAGGTCGCGGGCGGTGGTGAGCTGGTCCGGGTCGGGCAGGCCCGAGGCGTTGGCATAGCGCGTCCGGCTCATGCCCAGGGCATGGGCCTTGGCGGTCATCATCTGGGCGAAGCGCTCCTCGGAGCCGGCGATGTTCTCGCCGATGGCGCAGGCCACGTCGTTCGCCGACTTCGTCACGATCGCCTTGATGGCATCCTCGACCGTGATGGTCTGGCCCGGCCGCAGGCCGAGCTTCGACGGCGCCTGGGCGGCGGCGTGGGCCGAGATGGTCAGTTCGGAATCGAGGGCGAACTTGCCGCGCTCCATCTGCTCGAACAGCATGTAGAGCGTCATCACCTTGGTGATCGAGGCCGGGTGCCGCAGGGCGTCCTCGTTGACCGCGTGCAGGGTCTTGCCGCTTTTCACGTCCACGACCATCGCGGCGTAGGGCGGGTTGTAGCCGCCGGTGGCCCGGGCATGGTGTTGGTGCCGGCCGCGCCGGGCCTCGGCCGGCGAGGCCAGGGCCGTCAGGACCGCGGCGGCCAGGATCGCGGCCGGGAGCGCTGGAATCGTCCGGGAGCGGCCTACTACGCTACGCATCACGCCTGATTGCCTCGCGAGACCGGATCTGGCCGGTCGTATCCCCTGCAGAGCCTCCCGCCGATCGCGTGGCCCCGCTGCATCAGTGGAGAGTTAGGCAGGTGCAGTTACAAGCCCGTTAATGCGATCGCGGCGAATGCCGGATCGTGTCGTTCCGGCCATCGTTTACGGTCGATCGCTCGCGGACCGTCACCGGCCTGCCAACCCATGCCGGTTGCGGCCGACGGGTCTTACCCGCCCGAGCTTGACGCTGGCTGTCGCGCCGCACACTCTCGCGCCGATCCGAAGAGGTCGGTCACGGGTGGCCGGCAGGTTCGGCGGCGGTCTGGAGATCGGCGATGCAGAGGCCCCCTGCCCTTCCGTTGAGCCCGGTCGTCTCCGGGTTCAGAACGCCCCTTCATCGGTTCGGGATCGTGAGTCGGGCGGCCCAGACCCTCGGGATCACGTATGCCGACTCGTTCAAGACGGCGTTCGACGATCTCGGGGCTACCTCGCGGGCGCTGGCGGCGGCCCGCGGCCCGGCCGAACTCGTGGCGGTTCAGGCCGCATATCTGAACCGGGCCGGGGCGCGCGCCACGGCCCGCTCTGCCGCGGCCGGCGACATGATCCTCGGCCTCACCGGCGCATTTCTGCGGCCGAAGGCAGCGCTCGAAGGCGCGCCCCGTCCCGGATCGGCGCAGACGTGAGCCGCTGGCGCATGATCAGCGAGGCGGACAAGTGCGCACAGGCGTCTGGCGAAGTCGGCTCACCGTCTGTAGATTAACGGCCGTGGAGCCGAGCGCTGCTCCCGGCAGGCCAGGACTGGATCGGCCGTCAGGGCCGGCGGCGCCCGCTCCAATCGAGGGATCGGTTCGACGCACATGACACAGGTCCCCATGCAGGGCACCGCGAGTTCGACGAAGGTTCACTGGCCGGCGCGCAAAGCGGTCACGGCGTCCGGCTCGCGCGCCCCTGGCGGCGACGACCGGTCCAACACGGCGATCATCACCCGCACCAAGCCGCGGACCAAGCGGCCGAGCCTGTACCGGGTACTCCTTCTGAACGACGACTATACGCCGATGGAGTTCGTGGTCCTGGTGGTCGAGCGGTTCTTCAACAAGAGCCACGAGGACGCCTACCACATCATGATGCACGTGCATCAGAACGGGGTCGGCGAGTGCGGCGTCTTCACCTACGAGGTGGCGGAGACCAAGGTGACGCAGGTCATGGACTTCGCGCGCAAACACCAACATCCTCTCCAGTGCGTTATGGAAAAGAAATAGGCGCCGCTCGCGGTAGGCACCCACACAGAGGCCAGCTTTGCCAAGCTTCTCACGCAGCCTAGAACAAGCTCTCCACCGCGCCCTGGCGCTGGCCGGAGAACGCCGGCACGAATACGCGACGCTGGAGCATCTCCTGCTCGCCCTCGTGGACGATCAGGATGCGGCCGCGGTCATGCGTGCCTGCAACGTCGAGATCGACACGCTCAAGCGCAGCCTGGTCGACTATGTCGACACGGAACTCTCCAACCTCACCGGGGACGGACGGCAGGACGCCAAGCCCACGGCGGGCTTCCAGCGCGTGATCCAGCGGGCGGTGATCCACGTCCAGTCCTCCGGTCGCGAGGAGGTGACCGGCGCCAACGTGCTCGTGGCGATCTTCGCCGAGCGCGAGAGCCACGCCGCCTACTTCCTGCAGGAGCAGGACATGACCCGCTACGACGCGGTCAACTACATCAGCCACGGCATCGCCAAGCGCCCGGGCGCCTCCGAGGCGAAGCCCGTGCGCGGTGCCGAGGACGAGGGTGCCGCCGAGCGTCCGAGCGACGAGGGGGATCCCCGCGGCGGCGCGAAGAAGAAGGGCGACGCGCTCGACGCCTACTGCGTCAACCTCAACAAGAAGGCCCGCGACGGCAAGATCGACCCGCTGATCGGCCGTGAGACCGAGGTCCAGCGGACCATCCAGGTCCTGTGCCGCCGGCAGAAGAACAACCCGCTGCTCGTGGGTGACCCGGGCGTCGGCAAGACCGCCATCGCCGAGGGGCTGGCCCGCAAGATCATCCAGCACGAGGTGCCGGAGGTCCTGGCCGACGCGACCGTCTTCTCCCTCGACATGGGCACGCTGCTCGCCGGCACCCGCTACCGGGGCGACTTCGAGGAGCGCCTCAAGCAGGTGATGAAGGAGATCGAGGCGCACCCGAACGCCATCATGTTCATCGACGAGATCCACACGGTGATCGGTGCCGGTGCGACCTCGGGCGGAGCCATGGACGCGTCGAACCTGCTCAAGCCGGCGCTGGCCTCGGGCACGCTGCGCTGCATCGGCTCGACCACCTACAAGGAGTACCGCCAGTACTTCGAGAAGGACCGCGCCCTGGTGCGCCGGTTCCAGAAGATCGACGTCAACGAGCCGTCGATCCCCGACACGATCGAGATCGTGAAGGGCCTGCGCCCGTATTTCGAGGAGTTCCACAAGCTCAAGTACACGACCGAGGCCGTGAAGGCCGCGGTGGAGCTGTCGGCGCGCTACATCAACGACCGCAAGCTGCCCGACAAGGCGATCGACGTGATCGACGAGACGGGCGCCTCGCAGATGCTCGTGCCGGAGGCCCGCCGCAAGCGCACCATCGGCATCAAGGAGATCGAGGCGACCATCGCCACGATGGCCCGGATCCCGCCGAAGACCGTCTCGAAGGACGACGCGGTGGTGCTCCAGCACCTGACCGAGAACCTGAAGCGCGTGGTCTACGGCCAGCCGAACGCCATCGAGGCCCTGACCTCGGCGATCAAGCTGGCCCGGGCCGGGCTGCGCGACCCGGACAAGCCGATCGGCTCGTACCTGTTCGCGGGACCGACCGGCGTCGGCAAGACCGAGGCCGCCAAGCAGCTTGCCGCGTCGCTGGGCGTCGAGATGCTGCGCTTCGACATGTCGGAATACATGGAGCGCCACACGGTGAGCCGCCTGATCGGCGCGCCCCCCGGCTACGTGGGCTTCGACCAGGGCGGCCTGCTCACCGACGGGATCGACCAGCACCCGCATTGCGTGCTGCTCCTCGACGAGATCGAGAAGGCCCACCCGGACCTGTTCAACATCCTGTTGCAGGTCATGGACCACGGGAAGCTCACCGACCACAACGGCAAGCAGGTCGATTTCCGCAACGTCATCATCATCATGACGTCGAATGCGGGCGCCTCGGATCTGGCGAAGGCGGCCTACGGCTTCACCCAGTCGAAGCGTTCCGGCGACGACGTGGAGGCGATCAACCGGCTGTTCGCGCCGGAATTCCGCAACCGCCTCGACGCGATCATCTCGTTCGGCCACCTGCCGAAGGAGGTGGTGGCCAAGGTGGTCGACAAGTTCGTCCTCCAGCTCGAGGCGCAGCTCGCCGACCGCAACGTCACGATCGAGCTCTCGGACGAGGCCCGCGACTGGCTGGTGGAGCACGGCTACGACGACGCGATGGGCGCCCGCCCGATGGCCCGGCTGATCCAGTCGACCATCAAGACGCCCCTCGCCGACGAGGTTCTGTTCGGCAAGCTGAAGGATGGCGGTGCGGTCCGCGTGGTCGTGCGCAAGCCGGAGGATGCCGAGGCCAAGTCGGGCGCCAAGGACAGCCTGGGCTTCGATTTCCCGGCCGGCCCCGTCACGCCCAAGCCCGAGAAGGACGTGACCAACGCCGCCAAGCGCCACAAGCGGGCCAAGCCCCGCGCCGCGGCGCGCAAGAAGACGCCGAAGGACAACAAGGGCGGCGGCGGCAGCTCGGGCGGCGGCGTCCGGACCGTGCCGAAGGTGCCACTCGTGCGCGCCTAATGGTGTGCATGCCGGCTGGCGGCCTTCCGGACTAGGGGCCGCCGGTCTATGACCGCCGCGACGCGAAAGCGCCGCGGCGAGGAGGCGCCCGATGACAGACAACCTGCACGAGGGACCCCTGTCCCCCGTCGCGCAGCCGGCGCCCCCCAAGAAGCTGACCCGGCGCGAGGAGCGGCGGCGGCGTCGTCAGCGGCGTCGGCGCGGCGAGGAGGTGCTCGCCTGGGTGCTCGTGCCGCTGATCTGCGTCGGCATCTACCTGGGCATCAGCGCCGGTTTCGACTTCTTCGGCACATCGCCCGGCCAGGTCTGGGACCAGCTGATGCAGGTCAAGGCCATGATGGAGAAGCGCTCGGGCAGCCCGGGGGCGCGCGGCTAGCGCACCGCTTTCGGTCCGCGCGCCGTGGACTGGAGCCTGGATGACTCCGAGCGGGTGCGCCATGAGACCGACCCGACGCACAGTCCTCACCTCCGCCCTCGTAGCGGCCCCGGCACTGCGCGCCTGGGCCCGCACCGGCCCGGTGGTCATCGTCGGTGCCGGGGCGGCGGGGCTGGCGGCGGCATCGGCGCTGCGGAGCGCCGGACGAAGCTTCATCCTGGTCGAGGCACGGGACCGTATCGGCGGACGCGCCTTCACCGACACGGCGCTCGGTGCGGCGTATCCGTTCGATGCCGGCGCCGAGTATATCCATTGGGCCGAGCGCAATCCCTGGGCGCCCATCGCCCGGGCGGCCAAGGCCCGCTTCGCCGGCGAGGAGGGCTGGGCGCGCAAGCTCGTGATCGACGGTCGCCCCGCCACCGAAGCCGAGATGGCGAACCGGCGTGCCGGCTTCTCGGGGCTCGACGCGCTCCTCGTTCCGAAGGCGGCCGACATCTCGTTGGCGGAAGCAGCCGGAATCGGCGGCCCGATGGCCGTGCAGGCCGCGGCCGGCCTCAGCCGGCTCTCGCTCGGCGAGGATCCCGAGCGCGTCTCGGCCGTGGATTACGACCGGCTCTGGTCCGGCACAGACCTCTGGGTCGACGGCTACGGCGCCCTGGTGGCGCACCATTTCGCCGACCTGCCGGTACGGCTCGGCTGCCCGGTTCACGCGATCGACTGGTCCGGACAGGACGTCCGCATCGAGACGGGGTGTGGCACCCTCACGGCAGCCGCGGTGATCGTGACGGTGCCGGTGGGCGTGCTGAAGGCCGGTCGCGTGGCCTTCACCCCGGCCCTGCCGGCCAGCACACAGGCGGCTCTCGATGGATTGCGCATGGGCGCCTACACCAAGATCGGTCTGCGCCTCGACCCGGCGAAGCTCGATCCGGCGACCGTGGGTGATGCGGTGTCGCTGGCAAAGGGCGGACCGACGATCTACTTCGAGATGAAGCCGTTCGGTCGGTCCCTGACGGTGGCCAATCTCGGGGGCGATCTCGCCCGCGACCTGTGCCGCGCCGGCGAGGCAGCGGCCGTGGCGCTGGCCACAGAGCGCCTGGTCGCGATCCTCGGCGCGGACGCCCGGGACGCGGTCGTGGCGGGGCGGCTCGCCGGCTGGTGGACGGATCCGTACGCCCTCGGATCGTACGCGATCGTCGCCCCCGGCCACGCGGAGGCCCGGGACCGCCTGCGTGACCCGGTGGGGGGACGCGTGTTCTTCGCCGGAGAGGCGCTGGCCGGCGGCGGGGCCATGACGGTGGGCGGGGCCACGCTGGACGGCGCGCGCGCCGCCCGCGACGTTCTGAAGGCGCTGTCGACCTGAGAGGGCGCGCGCCCCGTCTCTGCCCCGGAGGCCGGACGGGACCGCCCGGCCTCAGCCCGTCGCAGCGCGGCTCGAAAGCGGCACGACCGGTACCGCGTGGGAGGACCGTCGCCGGATCGCCGCCACAGCGAGGGGTTCGGCGCGCCCCCGCAGGGCATGGGCACCGAGATCGTCCGCAATCATGTCGTCGGGCAGTTCTCCGATCCGGTCGAGGAGATCGGCGGAAACCAGCACGTGCACCCCGAGGGTCTTCGACAAGGCCTCGAGCCGCGCGGTCGTGTTCACGACGTCGCCGAAATACGCGATCTTGTGCCGCTCCAGCCCGATCTCGGCGGTGACCACCGGGCCGCAATGCAGGGCGGCGCGGAATTGCGGGACTTGGCCGAAGCGGCTGCGCCAGCTTGCGGCCTCCGCGGCCAGACGCGCCTCGAAGTCGAAGACGCAGCGCAGGCAGGCCGCATCGCGCAATCCCCGGTCCAGCGGCCAGGTCACCAGCGCCAGATCGCCGATGTAATCGTCGATGGAGCCGCGGGCGCGCGACACCGGCAGCGCCAGGGCGTTGAACACTTGGCCGAGATAGGCCTGGGCCTCCCGGTCGCCGTAGCGGTCGGCGAAGTGCGTCGAGCCCGTCACGTCGAGGAACAGGAAGATGCGCTCCTCGCTGATCGGCCGGTGATAGCGCCCGATCAGCAGGTTGGCGAACACGCCGGGACCGATCAGGTCGCGGACGCGGAACACGAACACCACGAGGGCCGAGATGCCGAGCGCGTAGAGGAGGCCCGTATCGGTCATCAGCATCGCGTTCCGCGCGCTGTACATGAAGCGGAACAGCTTGTTCAGAACGGTGCTGGCGACCGCATTCCCGATCACGATCAGCCCGATATAGAGGGCCACCGTGGCGATCAGGAACAGCGGCGTCGCGAGGGCGCGGATGCGGTCGCGCAGGCGCGGGGCCAGCAGCCTGCGCTCGTAGAGCAGGATCGGCGTGCCGATGATCGCGCCGCGGATCGCCGCGCCGGTCAGGGGACCGACGTCGAAGAGCGTCCCGTAGAGCAGTCCCGCGAGCGCCCCCAATCCAGGGGCCACTAGGAGGAACCAGGGCGGCCCGATACGCATGGGGCGGCCCCGGCCTTGTCCTCAGTCCAGCCGGAGGGCGTGGACCGAGAAGAGCTGGTCCGGATCCGTCCAGACCTTCAGCCATGTCCAGCCGGCCCGCTCGGTGAGGGCGCGGAACGTGGCCACTGTGTACTTGTAGCTGCTTTCCGTGTGGATCGTCTCGCCTGCCGCAAAGGCGAAGGTGTCGCTGCCGACCCGCACGGCCTGCGCGTCACGGGCCACGAGGTGCATCTCGATCCGCGAGGCGTTGGGGTTGAACACCGCCCGGTGGCTGAACGCGTCCGGCTCGAAGCGGCCCGCGAGTTCCCGGTTGATCCGCGTCAGGAGGTTGAGGTTGAAGGCCGCCGTGACGCCCTGGGCGTCGTCGTAGGCATTCTCCAGAACCGCGGCATCCTTCACGAGGTCGACGCCGACGATCATGTGGGCGCCCGGGCCGAGGATCCGTCCGAAGCGGTGCAGCAAACCCTCGGCCTCGTGCGGATCGAAATTGCCGATGGTCGAGCCGGGGAAGAAGCCGGCCCGCGGGAGGCCGTCGAGACTGTCCGGCAGGTTGAAGTCCTGGGTGAAGTCGGCGACCACCGGTTCGACCCGCAGATGCGGAAAGTCGCCCCGGAGCCCCTCGGCCTGCGCCCGCAGGAACTCGCCCGAGACGTCCACGGGCACATAGGCCGCGAGCGTGTCGAGATGGCCGAGCAGGCGACGGAGCTTGACGGTCGAGCCGCTGCCGAACTCGACCAGCGCCGCATGCGCGGGCAGCAGTATCGCCATCTCCGGGCCGCTGGCCTCCAGGATGCCGATCTCCGTACGGGTCGGATAATATTCCGGAAGCTGGGTGATCTCTTCGAACAGTGCGGATCCGGCCGCATCGTAGAAATACTTCGGCGAGAGCGCCTTCTGGGGTTTCGACAGGCCCGTCCGGACGTCGTCGAGGAACGACAGGGGCGCCGCGTCCAGCGTGACCGGCGTCGCGTCGGGGAAGGTGGGCTTGATGGTCAAGGGCAGCTCCGGAGGGCGTCAGGCGGCATCGGCCAGGCGCAGGCCCGTGAACTGCCAGCGCTGGTGCGGATAGAAGAAATTGCGGTACGGCAGCCGGGCATGACCCTCGGGTGTCGCCACCGACGAGCCGCGCAGCACAAACTGGTTGGCCATGAACTTGCCGTTGTACTCACCGAGGGCCCCCGGGAGCGGCCGGTAGCCCGGGTAGGGCATGTAGGCGCTGCGGGTCCATTGCCAGACGAGGCCGAAGGCATCCGGCAGACCGCCGTCCCGGGCCGCGACCTCCCACTCGAACTCGGTCGGCAGGAACCGGCCGGCCCAGCGGGCATAGGCGTCGGCCTCGTAGTAGCTGATGTGGGTGACGGGCGCGTCGAGATCCACAGGCCGCTGGCCGCCGAGGGTCATGGTCGCCCACCCCTCCCCGTCCCGGCGCCAGTAGCCGGGCGCCTCCCAGCCCTCCGCCGGACCGGCATACCAGCCGTCCGAGAGCCACAGCTCGGGCTTGGCATAGCCGCCGTCCTCCATGAAGCCGAGCCACTGGCGGTTGGTCACCAGCGCCCGGTCGATGCGGCCGGCCGGGATCAGCGTCTCGTGGCGGGGGGATTCGTTGTCGAACGAGAACCCCTCTCCCGTGTGGCCGATCCAGGCGATCTCCCGGCGGAGCTCGACCTGACCGCGCTGCGCGGCTGCGTCCGGGAAGCGCCAGTCCGGATCGTAGGCGGGATTGAGCGGATTCTGCGCGAAGGCGTGGAGGATGTCGGTGAGGAGCAACTCCTGGTGCTGCTGCTCGTGATAGAGGCCGATCTCCAGGATCGGCAGCACCATCTCCAGGGCGCGATCGGAGGCTTGGCTCAGCAGGGTCTCGACGGCGCGGTCGATATGGGCCCGGTAGGCAGCGACCTCGGCCATGGTCGGGCGGGTGATCATGCCCCGCTGGATGCGCGGCTGCCGCGGGCCGGCCGCCACGTAGTACGAGTTGAAGAGGTAGTGTAGCCGCGCGTCGTAGATGGCGTAGCCCGGCAGATGCTCCCGCAGCAGGAACTGCTCGAAGAACCACGTGACATGCGCCCGGTGCCACTTGGTCGGGCTCGCATCCGCCATGGACTGGACCTGCTGGTCCTCCGGCGAGAGCGGTGCGGCGCGGCGCTCGGTCTCGTTCCGGACCTGCCGGAAGGCCGCGATCCACGCGGCGCGATCGATCGGTCGTGCGGTGACGGGCGGCGGCGGAAAGGCCGGTGCCCGGGGGTCGTGCGTCTCGTCCGGACGCAGTGCGGCCGTCGCTGCCATGACGATGATCCCCTTAATCCTGCCGCACCGAGAACCATTTCCTCGATTCCGGGCCGGCCGGCAGAAGATATGTCCCGGTTGTGGTCCGACAACCTCTCCGACGAGCATCGGCTCGGCGCAGCCGGTCTGGGGGCACTTCGCCGCGGACGCGCGGCGGTTAACGGAACGGGTTGGGGATCGCGGATCTTTCTCTCGCCGCAGTGAGATCGCCTTAACCCTCACGGCCGAGATTTTGGGACGCTCTTCGAGGAGTCCGGGTTCTCATGCGGATCGATCTGATGGCCGGGGCCAGCCTGTCCGCCGCGGCGCTGCGCAGTGCCGCCGAGCCGACCATCCTGGTCTTCGATTCCGGGCTCGGCGGCCTCACCGTCCTCGACGCCGTGCGGCGCGCCCGCCCGGATGCCCGTTACGTCTATGTCGGCGACGATGCCGCCTTCCCCTATGGCCGGCTCGGGGAGGCGCCCCTCGTCGCCCGCGTCCTCACCGTGATGGAGCGGCTCGTCGCGACCCACAGGCCTGATCTCGTCGTGATCGCCTGCAACACCGCCTCGACGCTGGTGCTTCCGGCGCTCCGGCAGCGCTTCACGACGCCCTTCGTGGGCGTGGTGCCGCCGATCAAGCCCGCGGCCGAGGTGACGCGCTCCCGGATGATAACCCTGCTGGCGACGCCCGGCACGGTGGCGCGGTCCTACACGAGCGACCTGATCGCGACCTATGCCGGCGCCTGCGCGGTCACGCGGATCGGCTCGCAGAATCTCGCCGGCTACGCGGAAGCCGAGCTCGCCGGCGCGCCGGTGGACGATGCCGCCCTCGCCGCGGAGATTGCCCCCTGTTTCGTCACCGAGGCGGACGGCCGGCGCACCGACGTGATCTGCCTCGCCTGCACCCACTATCCCCTGCTGCTTCCGCGCCTGCAGGCCGTGGCGCCCTGGCCGGTGACCTGGATCGACCCGGCCCCCGCCATCGCCCGGCGCGTCGTGCAGCTGATCGGCCCGCTCCCGCGCGAGGCGGACCGGCACGGCTCCGCGCTCGGCGCCTTCACGGCCGGAAGCTGCCTGACCGACGCCCTGCGCACAGCCCTCGCGGCCCGCGGAATCGGTGAGGTCGGCGTGGAGTCGATCCCGTTGCCGATGCAGTAGACGGGCGCGGCGATCCCGGGCGCCACAACGGGCGCCTGAGCTCTGGGATGCGCATCCGCCCGCCAGCTCGCGTGAGCGCCGCCGGGCCCGGCCCTCAAGTGCCGTGTCCGGCCCACGCGCCCCTCAGGAGGCGCTGAGGCCGGCGGCACGCGGCATGGTCGTCGACGGGGCTGCGGACGCATCGGCTTCGGTCGGAACGATCAGGTGGACGAACAGCATGCCGGCGGCGACGATCAGCGCGAGGGCGATGATCCGCCAGAGTTCGAGGATCGGCTCCTGAGCGGGCGCATCCTGGTGCGGCCTGTTGGTTTCGCTCGGCATCGCTTCCGCTTCTCCGCCTCTGACCATCCGGATCGGACACCCGGAGGATGAACGCCCCGTAAATTCCGCCCTCGATCGCCGCGTCCGATCCGTTGCCGAAGGCCGGGGCCGGCTGCGTCAGCCGGGTCCGAGGCGCGGGTCAGAATCGTCTTCGCCGTGAAGACGATGATGGTGCGTTCGACCGGAAAGCGGATGATCGCCGTGTCGCACCGGAATGGGGCGACAGGTGGACGGCCGCGGCGCATGCGCGGTGCGTCACCGCACAGACGGAGGAGCCGGTCCGTCGGCCGCAGCGCGCCGACGGCGCCGGCACGTTCAGGGACGATTTGGGCCAATGGCGGGCTTCGATCAGATGTCGAAAGCTGAATACAGCTCGATACTGGGCGTTGATCGCATTCGAGAGTATGGTTTAGCTTGATTCGTGATCGCCCGTGGGTCCGAGCGGCCTGCGGCGGGGCTCCGCTCCGGGAGTGCCTGATGTTCGAGAGCATGTTTTGGGGCGCGGCGCTCGTCGCGCTGATCGGGTCGGCCGCGATCGTGGCGATCGGGGCGAGCTTCCAGCCGGGCCTTAGCCGGAGGAACGAGGTGGATCCGCGCGTGCCGGATCCGCGCCGGACCTTCGGACGCAAGCGCCGGTGGCGGCGTCCGCCGCGGGTGGCACGGCGCATCGGGCCGCTCCCGATGCGGTGAGGGCCGCTGCACCAAAGACGTACATCTCCCGGCGACCATGCGCATGATAATCTCTGATGGACTGCGGGATCGCAGTGTTCACGCCGCGCGGGAGGGTTGGGGACTGATGAGCGTGCGTCAGATTTGTGATCAGGTTCGGATTGCCGAGCAGGCCTTCACTGCCGCCCTCGGCAACATGAAGGACGCGGGCCTGCGCGAGGCGCTGAGCCGCGAGCTTCAGGAAATGGAGAGCGCCGAGATCGAGGCCGGACAGGACGCAGCCTTAGCGCGGTCGGCCTCCTGGAAGCGGGTGAAGATGCTGCATGGCCTCGGTTACCCGGTGGATTTCGGCTGGCTTCACGCCTCCACGGGACAAGCCTGCTGAGCCGGGCGGCCGGAGGGCGATCAGCAACGGTCGATTGTATCCCGGCCGCCGGATCGGCCGGCGCTTTCGCCCGTTGTGCCTGCCGGGCGTTTTCGCGCCCGGCGGATACCGCCGACCTCTCGACCCGGACACGACATGCTGGCTTGGTTTCGTGCCCTGATGCCGCGAGAGGACCGGTTCTTCGACCTGTTCGAGCGTCATGCCGCGACGCTCACGGACGGCGCCGCCGCGCTTCGGTCGCTCCTCGACGGCACGCAAGCCGTATCGGCGGCCTACGCGGCGATCGCGGCCCATGAGGATGCCGCGGACGCGATCACCCGGGAGGCGCTTCTGGCGGTCCGCCGGACCTTCATCACGCCCTTCGACCGCAGCGATATTCAGGCCCTGGTCGGGTCCCTCGACGACGCTATCGACCAGATGCTCAAGACCGCCAAGGCGGTCCAGCTCTTCGAGGTGACCACCTTCGAGCCGGCCATGCGCGAGATGGGGGCGGTCATTCAGGAGGCCGCGCAGGTCACCGCCGAGGCCCTGCCGAAGCTGCGGGCGCTCGGCGAGAATGCCACCGCGCTGAACGGCCTGACCGAGCGCGTGATCGAGCTGGAGGGGCGGGCCGACGACCTGCACAATGACGGGTTGAAGGCCCTGTTCAAGGCGTCGGGACAGGACCCCATGGCCTTCATCGTCGGGTCGGAACTCTACGGCCACCTGGAGAAGGTCATGGATCGGTTCGAGGACGTGGCGAACCAGATCAGCAGCATCGTTGTCGAACACGTTTAAGCTGCAGGCCGCCGCGTGACATTCCTCATCGTCCTCATTGCCCTCGCGCTGGTCTTCGATTTCCTGAACGGGTTGCACGATGCCGCGAACTCCATCGCCACCATCGTGTCGACGCGGGTGCTGGCGCCCCGCTACGCCGTGTTCTGGGCGGCGTTCTTCAACTTCGTGGCCTTCCTGGTCTTCGGGCTCCACGTCGCCGGAACCGTGGGTTCGGGCATCATCGACGTCGCGGCGGTGGACGACCGGGTGATTCTCGGCGCGCTCGGCGGGGCGATCAGCTGGAACCTGATCACGTGGTATGCCGGCATCCCGTCCTCGAGCTCGCACGCCCTGATCGGCGGCCTGCTCGGCGCCGGCATCGCCAAGGCGGGGTTGGGCGTGATCGTCTGGCCCGGCGTGATCGCCACCAGCGCCGCCATCGTCCTGTCGCCGGCCCTCGGCTTCGCCCTCGGCCTGGTGCTGATGCTGGCGGTCTCGTGGATCTTCATCCGCTCGACCCCGCACGCGGTGGACGGGCTGTTCCGGGGCCTGCAATTCGTCTCGGCCTCGCTCTACTCCCTCGGCCACGGCGGCAACGACGCCCAGAAGACCATGGGCATCATCGCCGCCCTGCTCTACGCCCACGGCGAGAGCGGGGCCTTTCATGTGCCGCTCTGGGTCGTGCTGTCCTGTCAGGGCGCCATGGCGCTCGGCACCCTTCTGGGCGGCTGGCGCATCGTCCACACGATGGGCTCGAAGATCACGCGCCTGACGCCCCTGCAGGGCTTCTGCGCCGAGACCGGAGGCGCCGCGACCCTGTTCGCCGCAACGGCCTTCGGCATCCCGGTCTCGACCACCCACACGATCACCGGCGCCATCGTCGGCGTCGGGGCTGCGCGCCGGGTCTCGGCGGTCCGCTGGAACGTGGCGCAGGGCATCGTGATCGCCTGGGTGATCACGATGCCGGCCGCGGCCCTGGTCGCGGCCCTGACCTACGCGGCATCGGGCCTCGTGCTGCCGTAGGACGGCCCGCGAACCGGTCGCGGCCCCGCGACGGGCGGGGCCGGATCCGGCGCGGGGTCACCAGCGGTGATGCCAGCCGCCGTGATGCCAGCCGCGGTGCCAGCCACCGCGCCAGCCACCATGCCAGCCGACACGGCGGAAGCCGCCCCAGCGGGAGCCACCGTGCCATGCGAACCGGCGGTGCCAGCCGTAGCGGTAGCCGTAATGCCACCGGTAGCCGACGCGCCGATAGGCCGGGACGTAGACCACCGGACCGTAGCCGAGATTCGGCCGGCACCAGCCGTAGATGTTGCGGTGAAAACCGGGCCCGCAGCCGTCGCGCGCCTCGGCGCTCGAACCGGCCATCAGGACTCCCGCGGCGAGCGCCACGGGCATGACGAGGGTACGGATCATGACTCACTCCATGGGCGTCCGGCCGCAAGGCCGGACGAGGGACAGGGTGCGATCAGGCGATGCGGCGGCTCAGTTCGGCCAGCAGCGGCGGCCGTAGGGACCGATGTGGAAACCGGCCGGGCAGGAGCGGCCGCGGACATAGCCGCCCCATTGCCCGCCGGTCCGGCAGCCGCCGTAGGGGCCGCGATGCCCGTAGGGGCCGCAGCCGCCGTAGACCTGGATGATCCGGGCGCCGTCGAAGCCGGTGGCGACCGCGTCCTGGACCAGGGGCAGCGCCGAGGCGGGCACCGCGAGGCTGGCGAGGAAGACGGCCGGGGCGAGGCTCTTCAACATCGATGATCTCCTTCTGCTCGATCGGGCTGGCGCGGCCTCTCGGCCGACGGCCCGCGCCGGGGCGGGGTATTGGCCGCGGCGTATGGGCGAAGGTTCGTCCCTGCGCGCTTCCCGGATGTGACCGGGATGCGCCGTCCTGTAACGTTGTGTAACCGCCGGTTGCGCGGCCGTTGCCGCGTGCCGCTCAGGACAGGCCCGGCAGGGTCACGACGAGGCGTGCGCCGCCGTTGGCGCCGGCTTCCGCCACCACCGTGCCGCCATGGGCCTCCGCGATCTGGCGGCTGATGGCGAGACCGAGGCCTGTCCCGCCGGTCTGCCGGCTCCGCGACCGCTCGACCCGGTAATAGGGGCTGAACACCGCCGTCCGCTCCGCCTCGGGGATGCCCGGCCCGTCATCCTCGACAACGATCCGGCAGACCGTCCCGGCCCGGCTCACCGCCACCGACACCGACGAGCGCCCGAACTTGACGGCGTTCCCGATCAGGTTGGCCACGACGCGGCGCAGGGCGACCGCGTCGCCGGCCACCGTGGCGTCCCGCACCTCCTCGCCGGTCAGGCTGATGGGCGCGCCCTGGGCCGCGTGCTCGGCGACCTCGACGGCGACGAGATCGGCGAGATCCACCGGCGCGCGGGTCGCCTCGACGGCGGTGCCCCGGGCAAATCCCAGGGACGCCTCGATCAGCGCGGTCATGGCGTCGAGATCGGCCACCAGCTTCTCCCGGAGCGCCGGCTCGGCCACCGCCTCGGCGCGCAGGCGCAGCCGCGTCAGGTAGGTCTTGAGGTCGTGCGAGATGGCTCCGATCAGCAAGGAGCGCTCGGCCATCAGGCCGGCGATCCGCTCCTGCATGCCCTGCACCGCCTGGGCGAGACGCCGGATCTCGGGCGCGCCCGTGGGCGCGCTCATCCGTTCCGGGGCGCGGCCGTCGAAGCGGGAGACCGCGTCCGTCAGGCGCCGCAGCGGAGCGAGTTCGTGCCGCGTGCCGACCAGGACGAGACCGGCCGCCGCCGCGCCCAGCACCGCGACCCAGAGGCTCAGGGGCTGGCCGAACAGCCACGGCATGAGCGAGCGGCGGCGTTCGGTGGCATGGATCACCGCGAAGCGGCCATCGGGCAACCGATAGGTCGCCATCGCGAGGCGCCCGATCGGTCGGGCCCGCTCTGCCTTGTCGATATCGGCCGGATCGACGCCGCGGCGCAGCAGGGCGGTGTCGGTATAGGCCTGGACGCGGTCGGCGGATTCGGCTGTCATCCGGCGCAGACGGGCTTCGAGGCGGGGCTCGCGGATCAGGTCGGCCCGGTCGGGTTGCGCATCGACGATCTCCGTTTGCAGCGCTTCGCCGCTCACGGCCTTCAGGATGGCCGGCCTCTGGGCCGGATCGGCGTCGCGCAGCAACGTCATGATGCCGGCGGCCTGATCGACGCGCGGAAACCGCGTGGCGTAGGGCCACCGCTCCTGCCGGCGCTGCCAGTGATCGAGGGCCACCGTGGCGAGGACGAGCAGGGAGAGCGCGCCCAGCAGGAGCAGCATGATGCGTCCGAGGAGGCCGACGCGGCCCATCACGGCGTTCCGGAGCGGACCGGGGCGGCCAGGATGTAGCCGGCGTTGCGCACGGTCTTGAGCAGGGCCGCGGCCTGGCTGCCGGCGGCGTCGAGCTTGTGCCGCAGGCGGCTGACCTGAACGTCGATGGTCCGGTCGAAGGCATCGGCGGTTCGGCCGCGGGTCCAGTCGAGAAGCTGGTCGCGCGAGAGCACCCGCTGCGGCCGCGTGACGAAGCAGTGCAGCAGGTCGTACTCGGCGCTGGTCAGAGGGACCTCGGAGGCCGGGTCGCCGATCATCACCGTGCGGGCCGCGAGATCGACGATGAGGTCGGCGACGCTCAGCCGCTCGGGCGCGGCCTCGGGGGCCGGGGCGCCGGCGCCGTTGGCCCGGCGCAGGACGGCGCGGATCCGGGCGAGCAGGACCCGTGGGTTGAAGGGTTTCGAGACGTAGTCGTCTGCGCCCATCTCCAGGCCGAGGACCCGGTCGATATCCTCGTCCTTCGCGGTCAGCATGACGATGGGCGGGCCATCCGCCTCGCGCAGGCGGCGGCAGATGGACAGGCCGTCCTCGCCCGGCAGCATCCAGTCGAGGACGATGAGGTCCGGCGCGGGGCCGGATGCGAGCAGCCGGTCGAGTGCGGTGCCGCCGTCGAGGGCGACGGCGCGGAACCCCTCGCCCTCCAGGTAGCCGGCGAGGAGGGCGCGGATGTCGGGATCGTCCTCGACGATGGCGATGGTGGTGCCCTCGTGCATGGGCCGAGCATAGGCGCGGCCGGCGGGACGGCAACGCGAAACTGCACGGTGTCACAAAACGTTACATGGGCCGTCGGGAGCGGCCGGGCCGTTCCGGGCGTTGCCCGTCGGGCGCTGGACGCGACCGGTGCGGCCGCCGCGCGTGTGGGCGCGTCGCGAGGATGCGACGGACCCGGCGGATCACCGAACTGCGGTCCCTCGCGTCTCGACGGGATCGGAAGCGGCGCCAGATCTCCCCGACACGCTCGGAGATCCCTCATGAAGACCTACACCATCGCCGCCATTCCTGCGGACGGCATCGGCGTGGAGGTCATCGCCGCCGGCATCGCGGTGCTCGACGCCCTCGCCGACAAGGCCGGAACGTTCCGGTTCCGCTTCGACCACTTCGATTGGGGCTCGGACTATTACAAGACGCACGGCGTGATGATGCCGGCCGACGGCCGCGCGCAGATCCGGAACCACGACGCGATCTTCTTCGGCGCGGTGGGCGCGCCGGACGTGCCCGATCACATCAGCCTGTGGGGGCTGCGCCTCGCGATCTGCCAGCCCTTCGACCAGTACGCCAATGTCCGCCCGACCCGGATCCTTCCGGGCATCACCAGCCCGCTGCGTCACGTCTCGGGGCCGGAGCTCGACTGGGTGATCGTCCGGGAGAACTCGGAGGGCGAGTATGCGGGCGTCGGCGGCCGGGTCCACCAGGGCCACCCCAACGAGGTCGCCACCGATGTCTCGATGATGACCCGCTCGGGCGTCGACCGGATCATCCGCTACGCCTTCGAACTCGCTCGCTCCCGCCCGCGCAAGCGGCTCACGGTGGTCACCAAGTCCAACGCCCAGCGCCACGCCATGGTGATGTGGGACGAGATCGCCGCCGAGGTCGCCCGGGACTTTCCCGACGTCACCTGGGACAAGATGCTGGTCGACGCCATGACGATGCGCATGGTGATGAAGCCTGAGACCCTCGACACGATCGTGGCGACGAACCTGCACGCCGACATCCTGTCGGACCTCGCGGCGGCGCTCGCCGGATCCCTCGGCATCGCGCCGACCGCCAACATCAACCCGGAGCGCACTTTCCCGTCCATGTTCGAGCCGATCCACGGCTCGGCCTTCGACATCGCCGGCCAGGGAATCGCCAATCCGGTCGCGACCTTCTGGACGGCGTGTCAGATGCTGGAGCACCTCGGCGAGAAGCCGGCGGCCGAGCGGCTGATGCGTGCGGTGGAGCGCGTCACCGCGGATCCGAGCCTGCACACCCCCGATCTGGGTGGACGGGCGACGACGCGACAGGTCACCGACGCGGTCATCGCGGCGATCCGGGGTGACAACGCCTGAGGGGCGCCGGGCCGGATCGCCGCGTTCCGCGTCGCGCCTGCGGGGACGATCCGGCGGCACAGCGTCGATCCGCGATGCGATGCGGTGCGATGGTCCGGGCGGGCGGCGGCGCGCCCGCTACGGGACCGGGGTCGCGAGATCCGGGCTCGGGGTGCCGCAGGCCCGGCAGAAGCGCTCGAAGGTGCTCTTGCGATGCGTGCAGGACGGGCACTGTGCGAAGATGCCGAGCCCGCAATGGGGGCAATAATTCGTGCTCGCATCGTCGAGGGCGAGCGGCCGCTCGCAGCCGGGGCAGACCTTCTTGGCGAGACGGGCCAGGGCTTGGTCGGTGGCGATCTCGGTCCGCCGCTCGGCGTCCGGTCGCGCCTCCACGACGGCCTGTCGCGCGCGGTAGGCGTGCAGGGCATTGATCGCGGCGCGGCCCGCGACCAGGGTCACGATCACGCCGACGCCGTACTGCACGTAGCCGCCGTAGCTCGGCAGGTACGGCACGAGTTCGACGAAGAAGGCGAAGGCTGCCGCCAGGGCGAAGCCCCAGACGAACGGCCAGTTGCGGGTATGCCGCCGTTTGAGCAGGAGCCATCCGGCCAGGGCCAGCAGCGGCAGCGTCAGGGCGAGCCGGTAGGCGAAGACGCGCAACTCCTGGCCGCGCTCGGCCGCGTCGAGCTGCTTCTGCGCCGCCGCGCGCAGCTCGTCGTCCATCCGCAGCCGCGTCGCCTCCCGCTCGGACTGCTCGAGTCCCGCCTGCGCCCGGGCCGCGAGGCGCTCCTCGATGGTGCGCTCGGCGGCCTTGAGGGCGTCGAGTTGCTGCGTGCGCGCGATCAGGCCGGGATCCTGGTCGACCCGCTGCGTGGCGTCCCGGGTCTTCAGCCAGTTGGCGAAGGTCTCGCGCGCCCCCTCCGAGGCGGACTGGGCCGCCTCGAGGGCGAGCCGATCCTGCTCGACCTGCCGCCGGTTGTCGTCCTGCTCCCGACGGATCTGCTTCAGGGCCTCGGCCGAGGCTCTGGCCTGATCGGTGTCGAGGAACTGCTCGAGGGTATACCGGTGCTCGACCTGCGGCAGATCGCCGACGACCAGCGATCCCAGCCCGATCAGAAACCACGCGAAGACCACCGCGACGAGCCAGAGCGCCAGCGTGAACCAGCGTTCGGAGAGTCTTGAACCGGACCGCACGCGAATCGCCCTCGCCGAAAACCCAAGCGGGGCTTTATAGCGTGCGGTGGCCGGCGGGATATGCGGGCGGGACGCTCGGGATCGGCAGACCTCAGAAACAACAAAGCCCGCCCATGCGTCGGCGGGCTGCTGTCAGGCATTTGGTGCCCAGGAAAGAAGTGAAATAACTGAGTAAAAACAAGGTTCATGTGGCTTGTTGCGAGAGAAGCCTAGCCTTTGAGGCGCAAACTTTTTCGTCGAACTGTCCCGTACCGACTTTGGCGGATTGGCCGGGATGCATCATCGGTAACCGGTTCGGTGAAGGGCAGCTTTCGACCCAACCGGCCGCGCAGGCTCCTGCGACGGCGACCTGAAAGCGGACCGCGGCTTGTCCGAAAATGAAGGATTCGCCGATTGCGGCCCAATCGCTCCCGGACATGAATTTGAAAAGCTGACTTTACCGCGTTACCTGTCGCGAAATATTAGAAAAACTTCTTTCAGTTTGCCGATCGGATCCGACGCGGGAAATATTGCCTGTCAGGCAGTTCTTCGACCGCGATGCTGAATCGAGCGGCGAGAGTTTTAAAGTTCAGAATCGATCCAAATTTGAAACACTCTAAACGTGTGATTTTTGACACATTCTCGGATTGCTAAGCACTTCAATCCAAGATCAACATCGCGGAGCCTGCTCTCGATGCGTCTCTGCGTGATCTATGGTCAACCGCTCCTCACTCCTTAGCCTTCTCGTCGCGTCGACCGCGATCACCAACGCTGCAGTGGCGCAAGATGCCGCCGTACAGCTCAACGAGATTTCGGTGGAGGCTGCCCGCCCGGCTACCGTCAACGCGGCAGGTGCCGGGCTTGGCGGTGCTAACGTCAGTGGTGGTGACGGCAACAGTGCGGCCACCAGT
This sequence comes from Methylobacterium sp. UNCCL125, assembly GCF_900116795.1. Lineage (NCBI taxonomy): Bacteria > Pseudomonadati > Pseudomonadota > Alphaproteobacteria > Hyphomicrobiales > Methylobacteriaceae > Methylobacterium > Methylobacterium sp. UNCCL125. The sequence continues at coordinate 190,048 of NZ_FPBW01000010.1, forward strand.
GGCGGCGGTGGTGGACCCTCCGGTATGAGCGGCTACGTCGCTCGCGTAAGCCCCACCGCCACCAAGACCAACACGCCGTTGATCGAGACGCCGCAATCTGTCTCGGTCGTGACCCGGGAACAGCTCAACGACCGGAACGTGCAGGATCTCAATCAGGCGCTGTCCTACGTGCCGGGCGTTTCCGCCAACGTGTTCGGCTTCGACCCGCGCAACGACGCCTTCTACGTGCGCGGCTTTGCGGAGTATTACGATGGCGTCTATCGCGACGGCTTGCGCCAGCCGGGCGTCGGTCTGATCATACCGCGCACCGAGCCCTACGGATACGAGGCGCTGACCATCCTGCGCGGGCCGGCCTCCGGCCTCTACGGCCTCGGCTCCCCCGGCGGCATCGTCGACATCACCTCGAAGCGCCCTGTCTTCGTCCCCTTCGGCGAGGTCTGGTTCCAGGGCGGCAACTTCGACCGCTACCAGGGCAATTTCGACGTCGGCGGCCCGGTCGAGGGCTCGAATGGCACCATGGCCTACCGGTTGACCGGCATCGTGCGCCAGTCCGACACCTTCCTGCCCGGCGCCGTCGACGACCGCCAGATGATCGCGCCTTCGTTCACGTGGCGCCCCGACTCCGACACGAGCTTCACCCTGCTCAGCGAGTACCTGCACACCAATCTTCCCGGCACCGCGTTCTTCTACAACGAGCCGGGCTTCAAGGTGACGCGGCTCTACGGCGGCGATGCGGGGTTCAACAAGACGAGCCAGCAGCAGTACCGCATCGGCTACGCCTTCGAGCACAAATTCTCGCCCGATCTGATCTTTCGACAGAATTTCCGGTATCAGGATGCGGCGGTCAGCTTTCCGTTCACCGCCTTCACCGGCGTGACTGGATTGACGGCACAACGCTATGCCGGCCTCTACAAGGACAAGATCAAATCCGCCGTCGTCGACACCCAGCTTGAGGGTCACTTCTGGACGGGCCCGGTCGCCCACACGGTGATCGGTGGCGTCGACTACGCCCATTACGACTATGATCGCCGCTACGGCTTGAACTTCAACGTGCCCGACCTCAGCCTCGCGGGCGTGACCGATTTTTCGAACTTCCGCTACCGGACGTTCATTGCACGCCCGCCACTGACGAGCGGTTCTGGCCAGAGCCAGGACCAGATCGGTGTCTACCTGCAGGAGCAGGCGAAGTGGGACCGCTTCGTCCTGACGCTGACGGGGCGGCACGACTGGGTCTTCCAGAGCACGTCGAGCTTCACGAACCTCGTGCCCGGCACGCCGCGGGACCAGAATGACGGAGCCTTCACCGGCCGGGTCGGCCTCAACTACCTCCTGACACCCGCCTTCGTGCCCTACGCGAGCTACGCCACGACTTTCACGCCGCAGGTCGGTGTCGATTCCAATGGCCGCCCCTTCAAGCCCGCTACCGGTGACCAGATCGAGGCCGGCGTGAAGGTCGCGATCCCCAACACCAACATCACCGGATCGTTCGCCGGCTTCGACATCGTCCAGACCTCGATCCTGCGCCAGGACCCGACCAACATCGCCAATCAGGTCGCCACCGGCTCGGTCGAATCCAAGGGCTTCGAGGCCGAAATGACAGCGAGCTTCGCGCCGGGCACCAACCTGACGCTGGCTTACACGCATCTCGACGTGCGCTTCCTGCGCCAGACCTCGCTGGTCACGGGACAGCCGATCGACGGCAACAGCCTGTCTGGCATCCCGGGCAACACCTTCACAGCCTTCGCGACTTACCTGTTCCCGCCGGGCTCGATGCTCTCCGGCCTTCAGGTCGGCGGCGGCGTCCGCTTCGCCGGCACCAGCTACGCCGATGACGAGAACACGGTGCGCAACCCGACCGTGACGCTGTTCGACGCGGTGCTCGCCTACGATTTCGCGGCGCTTGACCCGAAGTACAAAGGCTTCCGCGCGCAGATCAACGCACAGAACATCTTCGACCGCGACTACACGAACTGCCAGGCCGGCTTCTGCTATCGCGGTGCGCCCGCGACGGTGATCGGCAGCTTGATCTACCGATGGTAGAGCTGCATTGCACTGGCGTGCAACCTTCGTCACGAGCGCGCGATGATTAGCGTCTCGCTCGGCGCGGCGCCTCGTCTCCGCGCATTTCGGCTATGGTCGCTGATCCATACATGGACAAGCCTCGTCAGCATGGCGTTCCTGTTGCTGCTGTGCCTGACCGGATTGCCGTTGATCTTCCACCATGAGCTCAACCATGCCCTCGGCTACGAGGCCGCGGTGCCGGACCTGGCTCCGGGAACTCCGTTCGTCCCGCTCGATCGGATCGCCGCCGCAGCGATCGCGCACAAGCCCGGGGAGGTCCTGCAATTCCTCTACTTCGACCCTGACGAGACGAACACCGTTCTCGCCGGCCTGGGTAAGACCCTCAAGACGGCCCCGAGCGACAGCTTCGTCGTTCTCGACAGGCGCACGGCGCAGGTTCTAGCCGACGACAAGCCCGGCGCCGGGCCGATCGGCTTCCTGCTTCAGCTCCATACCGACATGTTTCTCGGTCTGCCCGGCAAGCTGTTCCTCGGGGCAATGGGTCTCGTGTTTGCCGCTACGATCATCTCCGGGATCGTGCTCTACGGGCCTTTCATGAAGAAGCTCGACTTCGGTACGGTCCGGCGAAAGCGGTCAAGTCGGATCAAGTGGCTCGATTGGCATAATCTGATTGGTATCTCGACGCTGGCCTGGGCCCTCGTCGTTGGCACGACCGGTACGGTCAACACCTGGGCCGACCTGATGCTCAAGATGTGGCAGGGCGGCCAGCTCGCCGAGATGACGGCTCCCTATCGCGACGTGCCGCGCCCCCTGACGCTCGTCTCCCTCGATGCCGCGATGTCGACGGCGCGGACCGCGGCCGGGACGATGACGCCTCGGCTGGTCGCCTTCCCGGGTACGGGCTTCAGCAGCAACAATCACTACGCCGTGTTCATGGCCGGGAGCACGCCGCTGACCGCGCGTCTGCTCATGCCGGCGCTGATTGATGCCGGGACCGGACAGCTCACGGACATGCGCGCGATGCCTTGGTATATCCAGGCGCTATTCCTGTCCCAGCCCCTGCACTTCGGCGATTATGGTGGCCTGCCGCTCAAAATCATATGGGCGGTGCTGGACGTGGCGACGATCGTCGTCCTCGCCTCGGGTCTCTATCTCTGGCTCGTTCGCAGGCGCTCGGCGCTGCCTCGCTTGACGGCGAGCCGGACGCTCACGACGGCGGAGCCGGGTGAATGACGGCCACGAGAGGTGCCCCACATCGCATTTGGCCGATCCCGGCGATGATCGCGGCCGGGACGCTGATCAGCCTCGTCGGTGCGCTCGTCGCGGACGGCATCTGGGACCGGCTTGCTGCGCTCCTTCTGCTCGTCATGTCCCTCTACGTGCTCGCTGCGGGGCTGCGCTTGCGTGAGAACGGACGTTAGCTGCCAGCAATCGTGAACGGCAAAGTCTGCCATGCGAGAGATCAATCCGACACCGACCTACCAAGAGGCTATGCGCCTCATACGTCTCCGGAGGCGGGCGAAACGGCAAGGCCTCAAGCTGACGCGGTCGCGCTGGCACCAGCCGTATATCCGGAACCGCGGCGGCTTCGCCCTGCTCAACAGTCAAAATGAAATCATCGCTGGCGACGGCTACAGCTTGGACTTGGACGCAGCGGAAAATCTTCTGTCAACCACGATCAACCAGGGCGCGATCCCGCTGCGACAACAGACTCGAAAATCTGGGTCACGCGGTGTCGAGGAGGCTGCAGCTGGAGGCGCCGTCTTTCAACGCATATCGTGGAGTTGGGCGGAGGGTACTGCTGGTCGTTTGTCGCGCTCGACGTCTGCTGCCGAGAATTGACCGAGGTGCCTCGGATTATCGAGAGGGGCGCAAGTCCGCCGACCACCCCAATCTCCGCACGTCCGTTTTTGCGGCAGCAGTTCTGGTGAGCGGACAGGCGGGAAACCAACCCAGGCGGCCTTCCCGCTTTCGACCCCTGCCGGTCATACGGAAGGTCGCCAACGCAACCCGAAAGCAGTCATCTGCGAGCCACCCTCAGGGTCGTTTGAGAGCGGAGACGAAGGACTATTCAGGCCAGGGGAGATGGCCCCTGTGGAAGCGCAATAGTCGAAGTTGCTTCGGCAATCTGCTCCGGGCCTCCCTCGGGCGGCCAGACAGCGGCACCATAAGCCCAAGAGCGTAACTCGGTCCGTTCCTTGAAGCTCGTGAAGCCCCAAATGTGTGTGATCCGCGGTGCTCCATCGAGAGCGTACATGTTCGCGACGAGATGCTCGGTATATTCACGTGCGGGTGCGATAGCCGCTTCCCAACCCGCGAGCGTTCGCGGCAGCCCGCCGGGCTTCAGGCGGTAGGTCCGGAACTCGTACACCCCGCCACGGTCCCCGGTCCGGATCGGCGGCAGAAAGGCGAACGGCGCATAGCTGTCCATTTCCAGCGCCGTCACCACGCTCCCCGCATTGAACGGGTTAGCACTCAGAAGCGCCCGGCGGCGCTCGGCGGTCATATCTTCCGGTGCCTCGAACCCGCGCAGCACGATCAGGCGACCGAGTGTCCCTATCTCGGTCCGCCAGCAGCCGAACAGTTCACCCTTGGCCTCCGCGTCGTTCACCCAGTCATAAACCCCGTCGGATGCTCGATCGACTGCGAGCAACGGGCACGAAAGGGTAGCGAGTTCGTAGAGCATGGGGACCTCGGCGTTGCACCTTCAAACCGAGAGAGCGCCGTTCGTTTCAATGGGTCTGATCTGCAGCTGCCACGGGTCGGAAGCGCGAAAAGCGCCATGGCTGCCGGGCAAGATCTTTGATTTCTGCCTGTACGCTCACGCTGGCAGGGTTGCCGTCTGATGTGCCACCGGCTCCAGATCCTGATTGCATTGACCCTCTTCGCTTTTCCAGTTCAGGCCGCCGGCCCTGGACGGCAGGCGACCGGCACCTTCGAGCGCAAGGAAGATGGATACGAGCAGGGCGTCGTTGTGAAGGCGTCCGGTGCGTCCGGCTATGTCGCTGAGTTCTCGGTCGGGTCCAGAGGCTGCGGTGGTGGTGTGACCATGAAGGGCCGATCGACCGGGCCTCGTACGATCCTCTTCAGCAAGACCGAGAACGGGCAGACTTGCCGGATCATGGCCCGTTACAGCCCCGACCTTCGATCGGTCGCTCTGGAGGAGGACGGCTGCCTGGCGTGGCACGGCGCCTCGTGTGAATTCCAGGGCACGCTGACGCGCAAGGGTCGATAACGGGCTCCGAAATCGTCACGCCGCCCCGTGTGGCGCGGGCGCCATCGACGGGAATTGGCCGCTCGGCCCCGCCCCGAGCTGCTCACGGGGCGGGGGAGCGCCTGATCTCACCAACGTCTGGGCCGGGCCGATACGCAAGGCGGCTCGGGCTCAGGACGTCCGCGGCGGTCACCGGGCCATACCGGCCGGGCTCAGGATAGTACCGCACCGGGGATCGGGGCACGAAGCAGCCCAGCGCGGCGGCGGCGAGGCTGAAAATTGGTCCGGGAAGAGGCGGGCAGAGCGTCGCAAGCGGTGGGCTCATTGCCTCACGGACGGCGCAGGCGGGGCCGCAAAACGCGACGTCGTTCATCATCGAGCCTGGGCGACCGCACCTTATTGACATCAGCACCGACACAGACCGCGCGCAAATCAGATATCGAATACGGAGTCGGAGCCAATCCGCGCTCGGTTTATTGACCTGCGGAGTGATGGCCTATATTTGCGGATCGCAACGGGATGGAGTCATTGAGCCCGAGTACGATTGAGGGGGTGGAACGTGCGTGTCAGCGATCTTACCGGCCCGGTCCTCGCAGGATTTAAAGAGTTCCGTATGGTTTGCAGGTCTGCAAATGCTGACAAGATCGGCGACCCAGGCCAGGCCCTGTATGGCATGGTCTACCCTGGGCGCGGTGAATTGTATAATTGTGCGCCCTACAAGGTCCGAAAATTCTTCGCGAGCCTGGCATACGCGGCATCTCTGAACTCGGAAAATCCAGAGTTTTCTTATCCGTCTGAACGTGAGCCCGGCTGATTGGTTGGGTCGATTTTTCGACCCGTGGTTGTGTTCGAGCGCTCAAGAGCGCGAGCCGACGGCGGATGAAAAAGCCCCGCGCGGCGGTGCCGGCGGGGCTGCGTGAATCTTTGGGTGGCGTGTTGGGCCAGCGCAAGCCGCGGGCCAGCCGACACGAAAAGGCCCGCGCCGGCGGATCGGGCGGGCCTAGATCTTCCGAGGGGTGAAATCAGCTGAGCGCGAGCAGGGCCCGCAGTCCGCTGATTTGGTCCGCGTAGCGATGCGCCCCGCCGATCATCGCCCCGTTCTCGTCGGTAATGTACCAGCCGCTGTGAACGGGGCTGCCCGGTTTCTCGTGGAAGTCGATGTAGGTGACCTTCAGCATGTCATGGCCCCCTCAAAGGCATGTATGGGGACAATGGGACCTGGCAGAGGGTCGTTCCGACGGCTGCGCTTGAGTCCGCCAAAAAAAACCGCCGCGGCCGGAGCCGGGCGGTTCACGGTGGTCTTTTCGGGCCATGTCGAGGCCCGGTCTGCGCGCGGGCAGACGGCGCGGTTGCGAGTCTCCGATCAGGCTCAGCGCCCCGCCAGCCCGATCTTCGCCAGCATGATCCCCCCGAAGGCCAGCAGCACCGCCGAGGCCAGCCCCCAGCCGATCTTGCGCAGGTCGCGCAGGTGCCCGACCATCAGCAGGATCGCGTGCCGGATCGGCGCCGGGACCGTGCTGCGTCCGTCCACCACAGGGTAGCCGGCTCGGTAGCACACCGTGACGGGGCCGGATTCCTGGTCCGGCGTCTCGTTCACGAGGCACATGGCGGGCGGGCACGGATAGACCCGGTCATCGGGATCGAGGTCGGCCGGGAAGGCGGTTTCGAGCACCTGCTCGCCGAGCGAACGCCTGTCCCAGCCGTCCGAGCCGTTATCGGCAGGTCCCGAAAACGGGCGTCTCGCCCTGGCAACGATGTCTTAGTCGGTTGTGTGCGATCGGCTTGTCCAGAGGTGCGCCAGGCGTCGGCAGAGAGGCTTCGCCGGTCACCTGCCCTGAACGATCACCATGCTCCATGTCCCGACCCGGCTAGGTCCGCCAAGCTCGACACGCGCGACGGCAGGACCCTGAACGACCGCTGAGGGCTGCGAGCCGCGCGTGCCATGGACTAACCGCCTCGATCGACGTTTTCGCCTTTTGCTTCCAGGCTGAATAAAGTTGAACATCAGTGCCAGGGTTCCATTGATGTTCGGATCGCCTGTTCGATCGTATGCCGCTCTCGTTACGTCACTGGTCGTTCTGGCCTTTGCGATTGTGTCAGGCGCGATCGTCTTCATCGCCGACATGTACGGTCAGGCGCTGCAGGATACCGAACGCAACCTCATCGGACTCTCCACGATCCTCGCTGATCAGGCCGATCGCTCGCTCCAGGCCCTCGAGATCGTTCAAGAAGCCATCATCGAGGATATGGCCGGCGCAAAGGTCTCGACTCCCGCGGAGTACGCGGCGGCGGCGAGCCGGCGCGACTTACATGAGGCACTCAAAGCGCGCGTCGCGGCATTGCCACAGGTCAACGCGGTCACGATCATCGATCACACCGGCCAGCTCCTGAACTTCAGCCGCTTCTGGCCGATCCCGAACGTCAACATCGCAGATCGGGATTACTTCAAGGCACTCGCTGCGGATCCGAAGCTGCAACGCTTCATCAGCGAACCGGTGCAGAACCGCGGCGACGGCGCTTGGACGATCTACATCGCCCGGAAGGTCACGGCGCCCGACGGAACGTTCCTCGGCCTCGTGCTCGGCGCGATCGAGCTCGGCTATTTCGAACGACTGTATCGGCAGATCGCACCGACCGACGACGCTGTTGTCTCGGTCTTCCGCCACGACGGGATGCTGCTCGTCCGTCATCCCTATCGGGATAACGTGATCGGTAAGATTCTGCCGACCACGGGGGCCGCGCGGATCGCCCAGACGAGTCCTCTGGGCGGTGTGATGCGCAACGTGAGCCCCGTCGATGATCAAGAACGCATCATCGCGACGAAGGCTCTCGCCGGCTACCCGCTCATTCTGAGCATCAGTCGTACGACGCAAGCGTGCCTGGCCCCCTTCCGCCGGCAGGCGCTCGCGGTCGGTGCAGCAACGGCACTCCTTCTGGTGTGCATCGCGGCCCTGTTTCGGCTCTTTCTTCGGGGGGCGAGCGCCGAGCGGCGGATCGCGAGCGCCGAAGAACGCGCCCGCAGCGAGCGTGACTTACGCGCCCATTACGAGCGGTTCGGCGTCGCTCTCGACAACATGGTCCAGGGGCTCTGCCTGTTCGACGCCGACGAGCGGCTCGTCATCCTGAACGCGCGCTTCGCCAGTCTCTACGCAATCCCCGATCACCTTCGGCAACCCGGCACGAAAGCCGAGGATCTCCGCAGGTTCGTGCTGGCGCAGCACCGCGGCTCAGGAGGTCCCTGGGAAGCCGTGCTGACGCCGCCATTGCCCCGGGTGCCTTCGGACACGGCGAGCGTCATGCATCTCACCGACGATCGGGACATCAGCGTCCTCCGCGTGCTCCTTCCGGACGGAGGCTGGATATCGACGCACGAGGACATCACGGAGCGCCGTCGGAGCGAAGCGCGTTTGCGCTTCCTCGCGCGGCACGACGTCCTGACCCAATTGCCGAATCGCCTGCATTTCGAGGAGGTCGTCGATCTTGAGTTGGCAGCAAGCGCCGATCGGGCCGAGGATGTGGCCCTTCTCTGTCTCGACCTCGACGGCTTCAAGCAGGTCAACGATCTGTTCGGCCATCCGGCCGGAGACCGCCTGCTGATCGAGGTCGCCGCGCGCTTGAAGGGATTGATCGGCGCGCGCGGCGCGGTCGCGCGCCTCGGCGGCGACGAATTCGCGGTGCTGGCGACAGATCTCGCCGCCACCGGGCACGCTGCCGCGAGGGCCCAGGCGATCATCGAGGCGATCTCTGCGCCCTACGCCGACGGCGAGCTGCGGTATTCCGTCAGTTGCAGTGTCGGGATCGCTCTCTTCCCCCACGATGGCGACACCTACGACGCCCTGCTATCCGCTTCCGATATGGCGCTGGTGCGCGCCAAGAAGGAAGGCAAGGGAACCTACCGCTTTTTCGAGGCGGAGATGGATAAGGCAGCGTTCGAGCGGCACCGGTTGGCTCTGGACCTGCGCGCGGCGATCGGGACCGGACAGTTCGCGCTGCACTACCAGCCCCAGTTCAGAGTCGCCTCGGATCGCGCCTGCGGCTTCGAAGCGCTTCTGCGATGGACTCATCCGACCCGTGGGACGATTTCGCCTGCGCAGTTCATACCGCTGGCAGAGGAGACCGGGGCGATCCTCCCGCTCGGCGAGTGGGTGCTCCGTGAGGCTTGCCGCGAGGCTGCGCGTTGGGCCTTGCCCCTCGGCATCGCCGTCAATCTCTCGATCGCGCAGCTCCAGCAAGCCGACCTGTGCGATGTCGTCGGTGCGGTGCTCAAGGAGACCGGACTGAAGGCCGACCGTCTCGAACTCGAGGTGACCGAGAGCCTCTTTCTGAAGGGTTCGGCACGCGCGCAGGAGACACTGCGCGACCTGAAGGCGCTCGGTGTGCGCATCTCGATGGATGATTTCGGAACGGGATACTCATCCCTGGCGACGTTGGAGGCTTTTCCGTTTGACAAGATCAAGATCGATCGGTCGTTCGTGTGGCAGATCGGCGTGACAAGCAAAGGCGGCGCGATCGTCCGGGCAATCCTCAGTCTCGGCGAGAGCTTGGACATTCCGGTCATCGCGGAGGGCGTCGAGACAGAGGGGCAGCTCACGTTTCTGCGGCAGCACGGGTGTGCAGAGATACAAGGCTATCTGCGCGGCAAGCCGCAGCCGATCGCCTCCTACCGCGCGCTCGTCGATCTCGATCGTGACCTCGAGGTCGCTTAGCGACCTTTGCCCGTGCTCCGGGCGCGATTCATCATTGCTCCTGCATTCCTCAGATCTCCGTTCGCTCGATGCGGGGCGGGCGAGCGGTCCGACCATCATTTGTCCCTTCCGGTCAGAGCGACCTCCGGGCGACACATCGGATCGCAGCCGTGGGGACGGCCCCGTAGCGCGCCGGCTGGTGCCGTCCGATCCGACCCTGGGCGTGTCGCTCCTCTCGGGCCGGAACGATGCGGGCGGCTTCCACGCCTGGACCGGAGAGGAATTGGCGCGGTTCGAGGCCTGCTGGCCGGTCGGCACCCGCAGCGCCTCGCCTTCGATCTGCTGCTCTACACCGGCCTGCGCCGCGGCGACGCGGTTCGGCTCGGCTGCCAGCACGTCCGGAACGGTGAATTCCCCATCCGCTCCGAAAGACCCGGATGGTGGTGATCGCGCCGATCCTGACGGCCCTCGCCGCGTCGATCGCCGCGGGGCCGACGGGCGATCCGTCGTTCATCTGCACCGAGCGCGGAGGGCCGTCCACCAAGGAATCGTTCGGCACGTGGGGCGGGAAGGTCTGCCGCTAGGCCCAATGCCCGGGTCCGGCTCATGGGCTGCGGAAGGCCGGAGCGCGTCGCGCCGCCGAGGATGGGGCGACAGAGGCGCAGCTCGACGCCCTGTTCGATTGGGCCGACGGAAGTCGGGAGAGCGCAACCTACACGCGGACGACCAACCGGGCTCGGATGGCCCGCGAGGCGCGCAGAACTCCCGCACCCTGGGCCCAGGAATTCCGCACCTCAGAAACAACAAAGCCCGCCAATGCGTTGGCGGGCTGCTGTCAGGCATTTGGTGCCCAGGAAAGGACTCGAACCTTCACCTCTCGCGAGACTGGTACCTGAAACCAGCGCGTCTACCAATTCCGCCACCTGGGCTTGCCGTCGGCCATCGGCCGGCGACGGCTCCGTTTAGGCAACCGAGCCGCCGCCGTCAATCGGGATTTCAGCCCTGCGGCCATTCCCGGATATCGACGAAGCGACCGGCCACCGCCGCGGCCGCCGCCATGGCCGGGGACACGAGGTGCGTCCGCCCGCGCGGACCCTGGCGGCCCTCGAAGTTGCGGTTCGACGTCGACGCGCAGCGCTCGCCCGGACGCAGCTTGTCCGGGTTCATCCCGAGGCACATGGAGCAACCCGGCTCGCGCCAGTCGAAGCCCGCGGCCTTGAGGATCTTGTCGAGCCCTTCCGCCTCCGCCTGCGCCTTCACGAGGCCAGAGCCCGGCACGATCATCGCCGAGACGCCCTCATGCACCTTGCGGTCGCCGACGACCCGCGCGACCTCACGCAGATCCTCGATGCGGCCGTTCGTGCAGGATCCGATGAAGATCCGGTCCAGGGTGATGTCGGTGATCTTGGTGCCCGGCGTCAGGCCCATATAGGCGAGCGCCTTCTCCTTCGACTGCCGCTTGTTCTCGTCGGCGATCTCGGACGGGTCCGGCACGCGGCCCTGGATCGAGATCACGTCCTCGGGGCTCGTGCCCCAGCTCACCAGCGGCGGGAGGGCGGCCGCGTCGAGGCGCACCTCGCGGTCGAAATGGGCGCCGTCGTCCGTGACGAGGCTCTCCCAGTACCGCCGCGCCGCGTCGAAGGCCGCTCCCTTGGGTGCCTTCGGCCTGTCCTTCACGTATGCGAAGGTCGTCGCGTCGGGAGCCACCATGCCGGCGCGGGCACCGCCCTCGATCGACATGTTGCAGATCGTCATCCGGCCTTCCATCGAGAGGGCGCGGATCGCCTCGCCAGCATACTCGATGACGTGGCCGGTGCCGCCAGCCGTCCCGATCTCGCCGATGATCGCCAGGATGATGTCCTTCGCGGTCACGCCCGGCGGCAGCGTCCCGTCGACGGAGACGCGCATGTTCCGGGCCTTGCGCTGCACCAGCGTCTGGGTGGCCAGCACGTGCTCGACCTCCGAGGTGCCGATGCCGTGGGCCAGCGCCCCGAAGGCCCCGTGCGTCGACGTGTGCGAATCGCCGCAGACGATCGTCTGCCCGGGCAGCGTGAAGCCCTGCTCGGGGCCGATGATGTGGACGATGCCCTGGCGCCGGTCGAGGGCGTCGTAGAACTCGATGCCGAAATCGCGGACGTTCTCGGCGAGCGCCTCGAGCTGCGTGCGGCTCTCAGGGTCGTCGATGCCCTGCGTGCGGTCCGATGTCTGGACGTTGTGGTCCACCACGGCGAGCGTCTTTTCCGGGTGGCGCACCTTCCGGCCGGCCACGCGGAGACCCTCGAACGCCTGCGGGCTCGTCACTTCGTGAACGAGGTGACGGTCGATGTAGAGGAGGCTGGAGCCGTCCGGCTGAACATCGACGACGTGGTCGTCCCAGATCTTGTCGTAGAGGGTGCGCGGGCTGGTCATCGGTCTTCGTCTTCGGAGATGGGATCGGTTCAGAACTCTCGCGATGATGCGTGGTCCTTAGTAGGCATCGCGCGCGGTTTTCGAAAGAGGCGAGCCCTGTCGCGGTCGATTGGCCGCCCGGCTGATCCGTGCGGTTGTCACCGCGGGCGGCCCGGCGCGCTGGCGCGCGACCCCGCACAGGCTCTATGCCGGGACGATGGCGGGGGCCGGCGCGGGCGAACGGCCGAACATGGGAGTGAACGATGGCTGAGGCCCCGGTCGAGATCCTGTTGCTCCGGAAGATGCATCCGCTCGTCGAGGCGGCCTTCGAGGGGCGGCACAGGGTCCACAGGCTGTCGGAGGCCGCGGATCCCGAGGCCCTGCTGGCCGAGATCGGCCCGCGGGTCCGCGCGCTCTGCGTCGGCGGTCACGTCAGCGTGGACGGGGCGCTGATGGACCGGCTGCCGAACCTGGAACTCATCGCGAATTTCGGGGTGGGCTACGATGCCGTCGACGCCGTGGCGGCGCATCGGCGCGGAATCATCGTCACCAACACGCCGGACGTTCTCACCGACGAGGTCGCCGACCTCGCCCTCGGCCTCGTCCTCGCGACCCTGCGGAAGATCCCCCAGGCCGACCGCTACCTGCGCGCCGGCCACTGGCCCAAGGCCCCCTTCCCGCTCACGGCCTCCTTGCGCGGGCGGCGGGTCGGCATCCTCGGTCTCGGCCGGATCGGGCGGGCGATCGCCCACCGCCTGGAGAGCTTCGGCGTCGCGATCGACTATCACGGCCGCAGCCGGCGGGCGGACGTTCCCTACACCTATCACGACACCTTGATCGGCCTCGCCCACGCGGTCCATATCCTGATCGTGGTGGCGCCCGGCGGGCCCGAGACGCGCAATCTCGTGAACGCCGACGTCCTGGAGGCGCTCGGCCCGGAGGGCATCCTGATCAACGTCGCCCGGGGGACGCTCGTCGACGAGGCGGCGCTGACCGCAGCGCTGACGGCGGGCACGATCCTGGGCGCCGGCCTCGACGTGTTCGAGAACGAGCCGCACGTCCCGGCGGACCTCGCCGCCCTCGACAATACGGTCCTGCTGCCGCATGTCGGGTCGGCCTCCGAGCACACCCGCGCGGCGATGGCCCAGCTCGTCGTCGACAACGTCGTCTCGTGGTTCGAGGGACGGGGCCCGCTGACGCCCGTCGCCGAGACACCCTGGAGACCGAACGCGTGACACCGGCACAGGCCGCCCGACTGGCCGCATCCGCCCTCATCGCAATGGGCGCGGTCGCCCAGCCTGCCGCCGCGCAGGACGTGCCGGCCGCGACCGTCGAACCGGGTGCTCCGCCGGCCGCGGAGACGCTCGCCGCGCCGCCCGTCCCGTCCGCGCCGCCCAGCCTGCCCGAAAGGCTCGGTCAGGCGCCGGGGACGTGGGACCTGTCCCGTGACGGCACCAACCGCCGCTGCGTCATGACCCTGGTGCTGGACAGCGGCGATGCGGGCCAAAGGTTGCGCTTCCCGGCCGGATGCCGCCGGGCCCTGCCCGTCCTGAACGGCGTCGCCGGCTGGCTGTTCGTCGAAGGGAACGTCCGCTTCGTGGACCGCAATGTCCGCCCCGTCCTCGAATTCACCCGGCGGCCGGACCAGCGCAGCCTCGTCGCGCTGGCCGAGGACGGTAACCGCTACAGCCTCGTCCCCCTCGACATCGTGGCCATGCGTCCGGCCGGCGCCGCAGGCTCGCCCGAGTCCGAGCCGGCCGTGGCAGCCAGCCCGAACCCCACCCCGCTCCAGGCCGCCGCCCCGGTTCCGGCCGAACTGCAGCCGGCGGCGACTGCTTCGGCGGCCCCCGCACCGGGTCTCTATGCCCTCGACCGGTTCCAGCAGCGCGACACCTGCCGGATCACCCTCGATGGCACCGGCGGCGGCGTGCACATCGTCCCGGGCTGCCACGACAGCGGCCTGGAGGTGTTCGATCCGGTCCGCTGGCGCTACGCGAACGGGCGGATGACGCTGACCGCCAAGCGCGGCCACAGCATCGACCTCGTGCCGAGTGGCGACGGACGCTGGCGGCGCGAACCGGAGGTCGGCACCGCCTTCGTCCTGCGCCGCGTCGACTGAGCGCGCCGCGGGGTTTCCGTCAGAGAGGTCACGCGAGCGACCGGCGATGCGTCAGCGGGACGACCCGCGACCGTCCTGTACCGGCAGCATCCGCTCCAGGAGTCCGTCCCGCCGGATGATCAGGTGCCACACCGTCCCGGCGACATGCAGCAGGACCAGGGCGTAGACGAGCCACTGGCCGAAGACGTGGATCGCCTCGAAGATCTTCTGGGCCGCGTCGTCCTTCGGCAGCCCCGGGACCGTGAACAGCCAGAAATACGGCGTGTCGCGACCGGACAGCGCGCTGAGCAGGTACCCGCTGATCGGCATGATCAGGAAGATCGCGTACAGGAGATAGTGATTGACGCGGCCGATCAGCGTCAGGAGCCGGGGCGCCTGCGGATCCGGCGGCGCCGGCCGGATCATCCGCCAGACGATCCGCAGGACCACGATCGCCAGGATCGTGAGGCCGACCGATTTGTGCAGCACGAACATGCTGCCCTTGGCCGGCGTCGGCGGCAGGCTGATCGCGACCCAGGCGAGCGGCAGGACCGCCAGGACCAGGGCCGCGCTCAGCCAGTGCAGCGCCTGCGACACCGGATGGTAGCGTGGCAGGCCGGAGGCCGTGACGTAGGTTGCGGGCAGCGCTGTCGCCGCCTTGCCGGCCGTGATCGGAGAACCTGACATGATCCCTCGCGGGTGAGCGTGGTCCGCCTTCGATCTAGGGCCCGCGGCAGGCCGGGGGAGTCTCGCGTCAGTCGGATGCGCCGGGTGCGGCCGTCCGCGCCACGTCGAGCAGGGCGGCAAGCTCCGCAGCCGCGGCGCGGATCCGGGCCGCCACGGTCTCGTCGACGATGCGGCCATCCACCAGGTCTTCGGATCCGGCATAGACGGAGGTCGGCGCGACATGCGCGGCAAAGAAGCCGAACAGCGGCCGGAGCCCGTGCTCGACCACCAGGGCGTGGCGAAGGCCGCCGCCCGTGGCGGTGAGGGCCACCGGCATGCCGATCATCCGGGCGGGATCGACGAAGTCGAACACGTGCTTGAACAGCCCGGCATAGCCGCCCTGATAGACCGGCGTCCCCACGATGAGGGCGTCCGCTCCTTCGATCGCCTCGACCAGGCGCAGGGCCGGTGCCGACAGCGCGTCCCGCTGTGTGGCGCCGAGGCCCGGGCCGGCATCCATCAGGTCGTAGACGGCGAGATCGATCCCGCGGAGGCGTCCGAGTTCGGCGCCGAGCGCCTCGACCAGGATGCGGGTGCGCGAGGGCCGCTTGGCGCTTCCCGAGAAGGCGACGATGCGGGCAACGCTGGGCTTCACACTCGACTCGACACTCACCACGAAACCTTCCGCCGCAGCATGCCCCGATCCGGGCCTTCGCAAACTCTGGCGCATGCGCGGCACGCGACACGAGTGGTTTTGACGGTAGCGCATTCCCGCGCCGTATAAACCCTCGGCGGAGCCGCATGGGCGGCGGTCCGACGCGACCGTCTCGAGCCGCCCCTCATCCGCGCAGCCGCCAGACATGGCTGCGCTTGATCTCGGCATCCTCCAGCGAACGCGAGACCGGCACCGCATAGGTGGCGAGACAATCGAGGCGGTCGCGCGGCAGGTACGTGCGGCCCGGATCGCCGATCAGCACCGTGACGCCCCGCGCCTGCAAACCGGAGAGCCAGGCGGTCACGGCCCCGGCGAGGTCGCGCTCGTAGAACACGTCGGCGGCCAGGACGAGGTCGACCTGCGGATCGCGGCCGAGGAGGTCGTCGCAGACCGGGGTGATCCGTCCGCCAACCCCGTTGGCCTCGGCGTTGAGGCGGATCGCCGCCTTGGCGAAGGGATCGAGGTCGCTGGCCACGACGTGGTCCGCTCCGGCGAGCGCGGCGGCGATCGCCACCAAGCCGGATCCCGAGGCAAAATCCAGGACGCGGGCCCCGTCCGCGACGTCGGGGTGGTCGAGGACGTACCGGGCGAGCGCTTGCCCGCCGGCCCAGGCGAAGGCCCAGAACGGCGGCGGCAGCCCGATCTCCTGCAACTCCTCCTCGGTCCGCTGCCAGAGGTCCGTCGCCTCGTCGGCGACGTGCAGATGGATCTCGGGTGCATGGGGCACGGGCAGCAGACGGGTGTTGGCCCGGATGAATCCGGCGGGATCGTCCGGCGCGCGCACGATCAGGCCTCCAGCAGGTCGCGCCATATGGCGCGGACATGGTCGGTCACGGCAGCCTCGGTGAAGCCCCCGGTCTCGATCCGGGTTCGTGCGGCCGCGCCCAGGCCGGCGACGAGGCCGGCATCCCCGCTCAGGCGCGCGAGGGCGGCGGCCAGGGCCGGCGCGTCGTTCGGAGGAACCAGCAGGCCCTCGACGCCATCGCGCACGAGGCTGCGGCAGCCCGGGACGTCGGACGCGACCAGGGCGCGGCCGCAGGAGGCCGCTTCCAGCAGCGTCCGCGGCAAGCCCTCGCCGCCGCGAGACGGCAGGCAGGCGACATGGTGGCCGGCCCAGACCGCCGCCACGTCGGTCGTCGGCCCGTGCCAGACGATGCCGTCGCGGCTCCACGCACGCAGGGTCCCCTCGTCGATCGCCCGCCGGTTCGATGGGTCCGGCGCACCATACAGCGCCAGCTCGACCGGCGCGCCCTGGGCCCGGGCGAGGCGGACCGCCTCGACGGCGACGTCGATCCCCTTCGACCAGAGCATGCGGGCGACCACGGCCACCCGGAGCGGCGGCATGGGCGGCAGCGGGCGCGGGACGAACGCGGCCGGATCGACGCCGGCGCCGCCCACCACGGTCACGGACTGCTCCAGCGGATCGAGACCCAGGGCCCGGGCATCGTCCGGGTTCTCGAACAGGAAGCGGGTTCGGGACGAGGCCAGTGGGCCGCGGATCAGTGTCCGCAGGGCGAGGCGGGCCGCCCGCCCCAGCCGGTCGCCCCGGGCCCCGACGAGGCCGAGGCCGGTCAGCGCGTAGACCCGGGACGGGATGCCCGCCATGGCGGCGGCGGTGCCGCCGACCAGGATCCCGCGGAGGGCGATGCAGTGGACGATGTCGGCCTTGAGGGCCTTGAGGATGGCCGCGAGCTGCCCGGCCGCGTAACCCGCGGCCATCGGGTTGAGGCTCGCCCGCTCGGCTTCCAGGGGCACGACCTGCGCGCCGGTCGCCTCGATGACGGCGCGATGGGCCCGGACCCGCGTCACCACCGCGACCGCGAGGCCCATGGCGATCGCCGCGCGGGCCATCGGCAGGAAATGCGAGGCGAAGAACCAGTCCTCGGTCACCACGAAGACCAGACGGCGCATCGGAACGGGCCTGTTCCCGGGGGTGACTTCGGACTGCATCCGATCCCTCTAGCACGTCGGCGCGGATCGTCCTGCGACGGATGTGCTGCCCCGGAACGGCGATCCGGGGATGCCAGTTGATCGAGGCCTTCCCGCCGGGCGCTCAGCCGGGCGGCGTAGATGGGAGGGGTGGCGCATGGCGGGTGTCGAGACGGCGGAAAACGGCGGAGACCTCCGTGCGGCGGCGGCGGAGGCCGGCCTCGTCTACGTCGATGATGGCCGGCCGGGCCTGTCGCGCCGCCGCAGCGGCTCCGGCTTCCGCTACCTCGACGCGAAGGGCGCCCCGGTGCGCGACAAGGCGAAGCTCGCCCGCATCCGCGCGCTGGCGATCCCTCCGGCCTACACGGATGTCTGGATCTGCCCCCGCAGCAACGGCCACATCCAGGCGACCGGCCGCGATGCCAAGGGCCGCAAGCAGTACCGCTACCACCCGGATTTCCGGCAGGCGCGAGAGGCCAACAAGTTCTCGCGGATCATGGCCTTCGCGGACGCCCTGCCGGGCATCCGCTGGCGGGTCGATGCCGACATGAAGCGGCCGGGCCTGCCCCGCGAGAAGGTGCTGGCCACCGTGGTCCACCTGCTCGAGACCACGCTGATCCGCGTCGGCAACGACGATTACGCGCGGACCAACAAGAGTTACGGCCTGACGACCCTGCGCGATCCCCATGTGCGGATCGCGGGTTCGGCCCTGTCGTTCCGGTTCAAGGGCAAGAGCGGCAAGATCTGGGACGTGTCGCTGAAGGACCGGCGCGTCGCCCGGATCGTGAAGGCCTGCCAGGACCTGCCCGGACAGGAGCTGTTCCAGTACCTCGATCCGGACGGCACGCAGCGCGACGTCACCTCCTCGGACGTGAACGCGTATCTGCGGGAGATCACCGGCGAGGACTTCACCGCCAAGGATTTCCGGACCTGGGCCGGTACGGTGCTGGCGGCGCTGGCGCTGCGCGAGTTCGAAAGCTTCGACAGCGAGGCGGGGGCCAAGCGCAACATCCGCGCGGCCATCGAGAGCGTCGCCGGCCGCCTCGGAAACACCCCGACGATCTGCCGCAAGTGCTACATCCACCCGCAGATCCTCGACTGCTATCTGGAGGGTGACCTGCTCCTGCAGGTGAAGGGCGCGGTCGAGTCCGAGCTGAGCGAGGATCTCTCCCGGCTGCGGCCGGAGGAGGCGGCGGTGCTGGGGCTGCTCCAGGCGCGGCTGTCCGCGGCCGGGGATAGCGTCCGGGCCGGGGCGCGGGTCAAGCCGGCGGGAACGCGCATGCGCGGCTCGAAGAAGCCGCGGGATAAGGTTGCGGCGCCGACGACCGCTTCCAAGACGTCCGGCATGGCCGAGACCGCGCCGAAGGCCAAACGGGCCTCCCGGGTCCGCAGGAAGGCTGCGGCTGCTTAGGGGGGCGGTCCCGGCGGGACCGCCCGGAGTCCCGCTCAGTGCCGGGACTGGTTGTCGTTGCCGGATGACCGGCTGTCGGTCCCGCGCCGGACCTGCTCCCCGCTCTCGACGACGGGTGCAAGTCCGAGCTGCCGGGCGAGAGAGACCAGATCCTTCAGCCGTCCGGTCTGGGTCTTGCGCCGCAGGTTGAGCCGGTGAGTCTCCACGGTGCGGACGCTGAGCGCCAGCCGCCGCGCGACCTCCTTGTTGCTGAACCCGGAGCTGAGGAAGCGCAGCACCTCGGCCTCCCGGGGCGTGAGCCCGAGGCCGTCCCCCGCCTCGGCCGGCAGCGCCACCGGTTGCTCCGGGGGAACAAGGCAATCGGAGCCCTCGGCGAGAGCGAGCAACGCGGCGCCGAGTTCCCGCGGCGACTTGGACCGCGCCACGAAGGCGTCTGCGCCCGCGGCCAGCAGGGCGCGCAGGTCGTCCGCCGTGAGGGCGCCGAAGGCGACCAGCGTGCGGAGATTCGGCTGCCGCTCCTTCAGCGCGACGATGCGGGCAATGCCGTCGGCCAGCCGGATCTCGTCGAGAAAGACCAGGGCGACGATGCTGCCGGCGTCAGCGCGGTCCAGATCGGCTTCCCCGACGGTGTGGAACTCCGGCATGTGTTCCAGTGTGGCGCGCACCGTCGCGCTCAGGTCCTCCGGCTCATCCAGGATCAGGACGCCAACGGCCGTACTCATGACCTCGCACCTCGCTCTCCCAGCTTGATACAGGCGGCCGGGATCGAAGGCGAAGTTCCAAGATCCGTTCCAATAACGGTTGATGAATATTAAGCTTTATATTGGCGGAATCGCGCCGCTCTGGCGGATACTCGGCGGATCGATGCGCCGATCTGGGACGACGTCCGAACACTGCTCGACAGACTGTGCCGATTTGGGCCTGCCCCGCCGTCTCAACCTGCGACGGCCCGGGCCCCCTCGCCCCGGTCCGGCACCACCCGGTTCCGGCCGCTTCCCTTGGCGGCGTAGAGGGCGATGTCCGCCCGCTTGACCAGGGCCTCGATGCTGTCGCCGTCGCGCCACGTGCTGACGCCGAAGCTGCAGCTCAAGCCCACCGGCCCCTTGGTCCCGCGGATCTTCAGGGCCTGGACGCCGATACGAAGATATTCGGCATGCGCCACCGCCCTCAGAAGGCTGCAGCCCGGCAGGATCACGGCGAATTCTTCCCCGCCGAGGCGTCCGGCGATCCCCTCCCCGGAGATCGTCTCGGCCACGGCCTTGATCGCCACGTCGCCGACATCGTGACCGTGCTCGTCGTTGATGCGTTTGAAATGGTCGATGTCGAGCAGGATCGCCGAGATCGCGGGCGGGGTCCGGTGCTGCTCCACGGCGATGCGCGCCCGGTTGAAGAAGGCGCGCCGGTTGTAGGAGCCGGTCAACGGGTCCGTTTCGGCGAGGCGGATCAACTCCTCTTGCAGGGTCGTCAGGCGCTCCGCCGCGCGCAGCCGCGCGTTCAGTTCCTCGGCGCTCGGCGGCTTCTCGATGAAGTCGTCGGCGCCGCTGTCGAGGGCCTCGGCCAGGCTGCGGACGTTGCGCGCCGACGACATGGTGATGACGTGCAGCGGCCCCCGGGATTCCGCGAGAAGCCGGGCCGACCAGCAGAGTTCCAGCCCACAGAGCGGCCGGACCTCCAGGCTGGTGATCAGGACGCGAACCGCGGGCGTCGCCGCCAGGAATTGCAGCGCCTGCTCGGAATCCGTGAAGGCGTGCACCGCGTGGCCCCGAGGCTCGATCAGCGACGTGATGATCTGCAACACGACGCGGCTCGAGTCGACGATGACAATCTGCATGGCGTGACCCGCAACTGAGATCCGCGGTTTAAGCTGGAAGGCTTAACTCCCCCCCAACGGAGCTGATTTCAGCATGAGCGTGGCGATTACCACTCCGGATCGGCGTTATATCGTTGTTCGGGAACGCCTGTGGCGCTGCGCCAACCCGGATTTGTCGGAGGCCTGCAGGGCGGCGCTGGTGAAGCGCCTGATGGCCGCGCGCCGGGACGTCAAGCACGCCAAGCAGGCTGAGCGGGCCGGCGAAGCGGGGGCCGCGGAAGCGCTGACGGCCGCCAGGGCCGCGGTGGACGCGGCCAAGATCGCCCTCGGCGAGCGCGGGCCGGTCTGGTGGACGGACGGCGCGCCAGACCTGAACCGGCACCTCGTCCGCAACACGCCCTACGCGCCGTGGTTCGCGGCGCTCACCGCCGGGGAACTCGAACCGCGATGACCCGTGCCCCGGCCACCGGGTCTGCGCCGACCGCGCGCTCGTGGCGCCGAACCTTGGGCGCGGCGTTGATCACCGTCAGGGTCGGCTGGGCCGCCGGAGCGGCCGGAATCCCCGTCACCGTCGGGATGCCGTAAGTGCCGTAGCTCCATGGAGCGGGCACGATCTGGCTCGGGCGCGGCACGCGGGTCAGCGGAGCGCCGATATAGGTTCCGCGCACGAATTCGCCGGCGAAGCTCGGATCGCCGGCATAGCCCGAACCGTACGAGACCGGCGCGTAGGGCTCGATGCTCCGGAAGGTCTGCGCCGACGCGGGCGCAGCCGCCGCCAGGGCGATCACCGTCAGGACCATCCGGTTTGTCATGAGGCCGGCTCCGATGAGGGGCGGCGCGCTCGGTCCGCGCCGGATGCGGGGCCAACAGACCGGATCATCCGCCGTTCCGCGTTTCCAGCCGCGGAGAGTGCTGAATAACCCCTCATACCGGCACGATCGACGCTCGGATGCGGCACACTCACCGGCAGGTGGTGATCCGCCGGACCACCCAGCCCTCCCCTTCGATCCACAGGCGGCGACGGGCCCGGCTGCAGGTGACGTCGTCGTCCCGCTCCACGGTCGCGCCGTGAACCTGCGGATCGGCTTCGGCGACCTTGGTTTCGACAGGGGTGGGTGCGGCCTGAGCCGCGAGCGGCATGAGGAACAATGCGGCGCCGGCTGCGCCGACGGCAATCAAACGGATCTTCATGGCGGGAAACGCGCTCTGCGGCCGTGCTTGGGGATTCGCTTCAGGAATGCACGGGCCGCCGGTTCGGTTGCATCCGTTGCGGTGAGCCGTGCGCCCTCTCACATCCGCGGCCGCGGCGCTTAGATTTCCCGGCATTCGCGAGTAAGGAAGAACAAAACCGGACGCGCCGGTGTCCTGACGTCCTGCGAGGTCCCTGATCGCGGGCTGCGCGGCTCGGTCCACGAAGCAAGGGTTCATGAGCAAGCCGAAGCCTCCGACCAACGCGCTCCTGACGCCGGAGAAGCGTGCCGAAGATGTGGATCAGACGATCCGCCCTCTGAGCCTGTCCGAATTCATCGGGCAGCGTGCGGCGCGGGCGAACATGCAGGTGTTCATCGAGGCGGCGCGGAAGACCGGCCAGGCGCTGGACCACGTACTGTTCGTCGGCCCCCCGGGCCTGGGCAAGACGACGCTCGCCCAGATCGTGGCGCGCGAACTCGGCGTGAACTTCCGCTCGACCTCCGGCCCGGTGATCGCCAAGGCCGGGGACCTGGCCGCGCAGCTCACCAACCTGGAGGAGCGCGACGTCCTGTTCATCGACGAGATCCACCGGCTCAACCCGGCGGTGGAGGAGATCCTCTACCCGGCCATGGAGGATTACCAGCTCGACCT
>NZ_FPBW01000068.1:0-8664 GCF_900116795.1 Methylobacterium sp. UNCCL125
GCGTGCGCGACACCATCCCGAAGGCGCACCGCCTCGCCACGGCCGAGTTCGCCACCCTCCGGCTGCGCCTCCTGAAGCTCGGAGCTCGCATCCGCGAGACCGCCAGCCGGGTTCGCCTCGCCTTCGCCGCCGCCTGCCCTGATGCTGACCTTCTGCGCCACCTCGCGACCGCGCTCGCCCCGGCGCCAGCCTGAACGACGGGGCAGCGACGCCCCGACGAACCCGTCCACATCCCTCCAGCGCTGACAAAACATTCCGGATCCACACGCGTCAGAACAGACGCGCGATCCCGCTCGCCATCAGCCTAAAAACCACCGCCGACAAAGCCCGATGAATAAGACGGGCTAGACCGGGTGGCGGATTGATTCCAGCGGCGCCTTAAGGATGAAGAGTTCACCGGCATCTGGTGGGCCAGAGGGCCTCGGCCCCACATGGGGTCGCCTTAGATCGCAATGGTGCCGTGGGCCGGCGACGACCCAACCCGCCCTGTGATCCATCATTGTCCGGGCGCGGGCTGCGTCGTTTGTGTCATTGTTCTAGGCACCTCTCAGGTTGCTCACGCTCACTGAAGATCGTTCTCGGCTCTGATGGCAGGACCGAGTCCCGCGCTCAGTGCCGAGACGCCGAACATTCAATTCTGGCATCCTTCGCAGATGGATCGAACAGACTGCCGAATGAGGACCTCCGCCTGACGATCCCGCTCTGCAATCTCGGCGTTGCTGACCTGACGGCGCGGTGCCTGAATACGCCGTTGCGAGCCTGCAGACTTTGGCTCGTTCGTCGAGGGCGCAGCCGCAAAGGCCGGCAGGCGTTCGACCGTTGTGACGGCTGCAGCACCCATTCGATCGTGGGTGCGATGAGCGAGCACGGCTATCGGGTCGACGCCATTGCCGGTCTGACGTCGGCGGGGCGCTTCGAGAACCCCACTGTCATCGAGATCGGCCACCGGTGCGGGATCCACGGTCTTCATGGAAGGGCTCGATTCCAAAACCGTCAAGCTCAGACATCCACCCAAACCTCCACTCAGACAGATCGAAAGACTGAAGGAGGCGATGCGCCATTGCTTCGAAGCCATTTCGGGCCCCCATGAACGAGATCTAGCCAAAGCGAATTGGTCTGACGATGGATCGCCGGTATAGGTAGTCCTCCGGCGATACGCTTACCGAATTGGATTGCAGAACGCTGATCGAAATGTGCGATTTCTGTGACCCTACTGCTTTCGAGGAGCCAAGTAGATATCAACGCTAGCTGGTGTTTCAGTACGCAAATGGCTTTAAAGACAGACGCGACTTGAGTGCGGGCCAACCGGCGCCAGCCTTTCCACCGGTGCTTGATCAGTTCGAGGTGTTGACCGGCGGCGCCGGCGTCGCTCGATCCAAGATGGATTTCGGCTATCTCTGCATCGCGTGAGAGACTTGAACCCTCGTCTAGTTCGCCTCAAAGTCCGCTTGCATATCTCGGCCGCGAATGAGCCATGGATGAAAGCGCATTTCAGACCCAGGAAAATTCTTGGCGATGATGACAATGATTGTGGGCGCCGCCGACTATATCGATCTAGACAGATCGGCGCTTACGATATAAAGTCGAAATAAGCGAATTTGGCTTAGATTTTTGTCACCTCGTTTATCCGCAGCTGCAGCAAGGCGGCGCTCGCAAGGCTTTTGGAATGGGATTTTGTTGATGGCGCTGAGCTAAAACTTATTTGTTTTCCCAGAGAGGACGAAAACAGATCTATGAGGACAGGTCCTTTCAATGCCGTTGAGAAAGATTTGCGATCGTCCGCTCATGAGAGCGTCGTATCAATCGCTTTTTTTGCACTTTGTATTATGGTCGTCACTGCGCCAATCACCCAGGATGGGTTGAGCGTCGGCACCGCTTCCATGACCGAAGGAAATCCGTTCCGACAGCTTGGATATGTACTGATTTTATTAATTATACTGGCTGGAACGGGCATCCATCGCGACTTTCGAAGCTTGTCCGCGCTTCCGGGAAACGTTCGTCTAATATTGGCCTATTGTTGGCTGAGTATCGTTTGGGCAATAGATCCATCAATTGCGACCCGTCGCTTGGCCTTGACGACGATTGTTGCTCTGTCCGTTGCTATTGCCATACAATCGCTCGGTGTTGCGAAGAGCATTGCGCATGTCCGGATCGCTCTGACTTTGGCGCTCTTCGCAAGCTACGTAACCGTCCTGTTCTTCCCGAGCGTCGGTATACACCAGCCGGAGGCGGGCCGAGATGTCGCTCTCATTGGTGATTGGCGGGGAATTTATCCCGAGAAAAACTTTATGGGCGCACTCTGTGCGGTAACCATGCTGTGTTTTTACTTCATGGAGCAAAAGCATCTGTCCTTTCTAAGATGGATCGTTATCATTGCGGCTTTTCTATTTTTGATGAAGACAGGATCCAAAACTTCGACCGCACTTGCCTTATTGGCCCTGCTATCGGGGCATGCATTTCGTGCCAACAATCATCGCGATTGGCCGCTTGCCTTCGCAGCGGCAATGACGAGCGCCTTCTGTTTCGGTGTCATTCTGCTGTGGTACGGTGAATGGCTGATGGAACCCTTGGATCGCGATGATACATTGACAGGTCGTTCACAAATCTGGCGCGTATTAATAGCTTATATTTCCGATCACTGGCATCTTGGTGCCGGATATGGTTCTTTTTGGTACATCGGAGGTGTTAGCCCGGTCTATGATTATGCGAAAGGAGGAAGCTGGTTCGAAATTGCCTCTCAGGGCCATAACGGATACTTAGATATCGCGTCGCAGATCGGTTTGCCTGGCCTCGCAATCGCATTATACTTTCTTATTGTCAGGCCTATCGCGACATTGTTGAGCCATCCCGCCTTCGACAACAAAACTGGTGCTCTTTTTATGGCTATATTTGTATTTTGTGTGGGTCACAATTTAACAGAGTCCACGCTCCTTTCTCGCGACCATGTTCTTCAATTTATGATTATCGTCGTTATCTGCATGATGCACACAATAAATCGAAATTATCGGCACCATCAATTTTGATATTTGTTCAAATGGCGGAAAATACGCTAATGATTGTTTCTGTCGCGATCTTGATCTTATCTGCACTAAACGATTTACGACCGGGCTGCGACCACGAAGCTCATATATGGGATTGCGTAGCCAAGCTCGTCTGGTAGCATTTGCCGACAAGATGGCCCGCATCGGTTAGTTCTGGCCCGATCTTCCCTGACCGGACCCAACCCAAGACGCAAGTCCGCTGTCGAATGCATCGCAGGCACCACGGGACCAGGCGCTTCCCTCGCGTCTGACCTGTCCAGAGTTCGGCGCCTCAAACATCGGAATCACCGGGGGGTACGCCTCCATCCGTTCGGACGTGCCAGGAGCCGTCGCGCCACGTTGGATTGTTCAAGCCATGAGGGGGATCGACAAGGCCGAGGTCGCCCGGCTTGTGAAGCCGCCAGGGCAAAGAACCCTACCGGCACGATCGATTCGTGGAGCGTAATTCGGTCTCCTGATCACCTGATGACGTGATCGCACGATCTGCTTTCAACGTCCGAAGATCCGAGGCCCAATCGATCGCTTTCACTCTCTCGCTATCAGAAATGTTTGCGAGCCTCCAAGTTTGTTGGCATCATCCGCCAAATTCTACGAAGCGAGAGAGCTCTGACGGCGCACAGCCGAGCGTCATTTTATCTTATATAGCTTCTATTTTAGCGAGCAATATCCAGCCAAGACATAAACCACAGCAGCTGCATTAGTTTCGTATATCGCTTTTCGACTGGATTTTTGGTTCCCTATACCATTCCTACCAAGTTGCGCTTGCGTGTTTTTAATTATATCGTTGCCTTATAAGCAGCAGTTCTCCCATGGGCACCATGTCGGCGATTGCGTCACAGGCTGTGAATCTCCTTCTCGCCGGGTCCTTGGTGATAGCGCCGGGATCCCTATTGGTCGCCTTGCTAGCCGACGTGATTCCAATACGAGTGAGAGTCTTGGCAGCTTTCGTGCTGTCGCCGGGACTTTTGTCTCTTGAGGTCTTGGTCGCAATAGCATTCGGTTTAGAATTCAGTCAGTTTACATACTTAGCAAGCGCGCTAAATGCTCTCGTAGCGGGCGCTCTTATTCTTTACTTCCGCCCAAGATTTACTTTTCGTGGCTGCGGGTATTCCGCGCTTCTGGCTTGCGCTTTGGCGGCCCCGATCATCTTTACGGTTCTAAAGGAAACATTCCGAACGGATTACGGTTGGCACAACATGATGCAAATCGCAGCTATACAGCAGATTAATTTGCTGCCGCGATTGCCGGAAGAGTTTGAGATGGCTGGGCTTCGGCTGAATTATGGTTGGCTCGGGTGGACACAGCTGTCTCTTATTTCAAACCTTGTCGCGATTTCGCCAACGAGACTTTTCTTACCGCTAAATATTTTGCACTTTATTTCGATGTTCATCATCATCGTAGAGTGCTCGATCTTGTTTCTTGGTCAGCGCCATAACTCTGCGAAGGTAGCCGCAAGTACCGCAATTGCACTCCTCGCCGTCGGTCTACCCGATATCATACTCGGCATAGCCAAAAGCGAATACCATGCATTGGGAGATGCACGCATAACACCAATGATGGAAAAAATTCAGAACATGGACACGATGGTTTTCGGGTTGTCTTCGTTTGCCTTGATGGTCTTTGCAGTACTGGGCTACCTTAATTTCAAGCGGTCTTCATTCCTCATACTTGTGATCATAGCGTCTTTTGCGAGTTCTTTGGTCTATCCGCTTTTCTTACCATCATGTATGGCGGTCGCCGCGGCACTGATTGCCTTTGAAATCCTGCAACAAGTCCGTGGAGTCGGATCGTCCGATCGTCGAGCTCTAATCAAGACCAGCCTGATTTTTGCCCTTTGGATCGCGAGCTTCGGCATAGTGGTTCTCTATGGGCTTTTCCTCGGACGGGATTCGGAAATTCCGCCCTTCAGTCTTGTGAAGATTCGTGACTTGCCCCTCCAGTTCATCAGGTGGGGATGGATTTATTGTGCAATAGACGCGATATTACTGTCAATTCTCATATTTCAACGGAAAATCATATCCTGGTCGACGTTATTTTTCATCGGCGTGACATTCGGACTTCAGTTGGCCTACGTCGTGATCGCGGTTCGCGACGGCGTCGGATATAAATTCCTCTTCACGGCCCTGCTGTTCGCGGCCCCCGTGGTCGCGGCTGAAATTACCCGATGGGCGGACAGGGGATCGAGATCCTCAGTCGTGGCGGGCGTATTGATCGTTTTGTTTCTGTCGTGCGTGGTCTACGAGTTTCCTCGCTGGACCAATCCCGATTTGCGCTACGCGACCCCCTTGGACATCTATGCATCGGATATCGCGCCTGACGCGAAGGCGATGCCATCCTGGCTACGAGTCGTTCGCGAGAAAGCGCCGCCCGATGCCGTGCTTTTTACTGCGCCCGACGAGCGGCCGATCGCGGTATTTGCCGGGCGTGCCCTATACGTGTGTGGCGATGTTCCGGTTCCGACGTCTCGAGCCGGGTACTCCATGAGTTGCACCCGGGAACTCACGTCTGTGAAGGGCTACTCTCCAAAGAGGGTGGCTGACAGAATGGAGCTTCTGAGCCTAGCGCTCAAAAAGGAGATCAGCGATGCCGAAGCGGAGACGTTGATGAAAGCCTTTCGCGCGCTTAGCCGGCCGATGATTTTCCATACTACCGGCTTTTCAGGATTTACGCGCTGGCTCAGGGAGAAGGAAATTGGCCGACCGATTTTCGTTTCCGAGACGGATGTCGTCTGGTCGGTCGACAAAACTGGTGCTGGGCTCGATCCTGCAGACAGTGCTGCCTCGTACAGGCAGGGGCCCACATGAATCGAGCAGGCGCGAATGAGCGCCAGTTTTGGCCGGCCGCCTTAGGTGCCAGTGAACGGCTGCGCCCTCGGATCGCTTGGATTTCAAGGCACGGAAAGCGGAGTGCGCAGCCGGTAAGTCTGCACGATGAACAGAGCCGCTAAGCCCGTCATCCCTTTAGGGCCCGCCGGGCATCTCCGCGCGTTCTGTAAGGAAGAGAGTTCGGCCGCTCGTTCTGAGCAGGGAGGCGTCGCCGTCCTCGGTGGAACAGGGCGAGACGATCCGCTTCGGTGTCGGCACGGACGGATCCTGATTGTGCAGAGATCAGTACCTGTCTTCCGGGCTCACACCATCACTCGCTTCGGGTTCTTCACCAAGATTGGGGGTGCTCGCGCCTTGCCGGTTGGGAGCGGCCTTTGGCGCCGGACGAAGGGGCAATGTCCGGGCTACTGTGGGCCGCACTGTTGCAGGTCGGCCTGGTGGACCAGCCTTGCCGGCGGGGCCTGCAGGCCCGGCAGGCCCTCGCGGGCCAGCAGGCCCCGGCGGGCCAGCGGGTCCCGGTGGGCCGGCGGGCCCCGGTGGGCCAACGGACCCTGGCGGCCCGCTCGGTCCTGGTGGCCAGGGGGGGCCGGCAATGGCCGTTCTGGATGCCCCTGATCCGCTGAGCTCGGACGGCTTGGTACCGTCCATCCTGTATCCCTGTTCGACCCTGCTGCTGTGTCCAGTCGCGGCCGCAGCGCCCGGAGGTCCCGGAGGTCCCGGAGGTCCGGCTGGTCCTTGCTCGCCGCAATTGGCAACCACGATCTTGCGCTCTTGACGCGCTGTGCGCAGCGTCGCGATACACGTCGCCGGGTGATAGATGACGCGGAATTCGAAGTAGCCCCGATGGTCGATCTGACGTGAAAAACGGCCATCCAGACTAATGTCCGTATCTTTTTCGTCTGAATATCCTATAATCCAGAGTTCACCACCAGTGACCTTGGCGTCCGCCACACCGATATCGGCCGTCGCCCCCGATACTGTGGCAAGATAAATCATTGGCGCCCAAATCAGCATTGAGAATTTGCCGTAGGCGGCCATAGCTGGTTCCATCATGCGCTTGCAACCAGTATATTCACGGATTGATGGGGAGCAATGATCGCGCGCTCATCAGCTGAACGGCGGGATCACACCACAAACGACCGAGAGCCCCGCGCTCAGCGGCGACGCCATCGCCTCGCCCATCCACGGCGCTCGCCTGACACGCGCGCTTCCCCCGACGAGGGTTGCGGAGCGGCGCGTCGTCCAAGCCGATCTCGGCTTCGAGAAGGCCCCGCGCGACCCATCTGCCGCCTCTCCCGCGATGGCGTCTGTCACCTGCCAACGCCTCCCCTCGGAACGCGATCAATGGATCCGTCGCGCTTTGCGCGGAGGTTGCCCGGCTTCGGAAGGAAGTCGCGGCCGCTTTGTTCGAGATTGTTACGGCCCGGGCGGTGACCGGGCAGAGGCGTCAGTTGGGCTCTCTGCGAGGCGGTGAGGCGCCGCGCCCGCGGCCTCATCTGCCCCCTCGGCGAAAAGCTCGTCGTCCCGGCTGGCGGGCGAGCATGCATCGTCATACGCGATGCGCTCCTTTGCGTGAACCGGGTCGAGCGCGGCGACCGCGTCCGTGGCCGGCGTGGAATCTGCGACTTCGGCGCCGAAAGCTCGGCGGGTCTGACGGAGCCACGGGCTTGGCGAGCGGAGAGGCGAGGACCTCGAAGGCGAGCTTGTTGTCGACGCCGACGGGCTGCGGCACGGCGAAGAGCGACGTCAGGGTCCGTTTGATGATGTCCCGGACGGCACCCCGGATGGCCAGCATGGCGGCGATGGTAACCGGATTACCGAGACCCATACGCTCACTGATCTCCGCGGCTGCCCTCGCATCCGCTCGCTGACGCCCGGCAACGTCGTAACTTGACAATCGTCCCGGCGGCACTGGCCGGGGCGCAAAGCCGGACACGGCGCTTGGCCCCCGGCTCAGGCTGCGATGCCGTCTGGTTGTGCGCGAACCGACGCAAGGGCAGGATCACGCGGGTCATCCGGGGCACGCGCGGCCACAAGCGGAAGATCCGGCACGGTGGGCCCCGCTCCCGCGAATGCGTGAGGTCCCTTTCAACCAAAGCAAGGACCGACGCCGCTTCGCAGCCCGCAACGACAAGCTCGCCCACAAGGACGCCTCGGCCGTCGCCCTGGCGGCCGACGCCGCCTTCTGGGCCCATCGCGACCAGACCCTATCAGGACCAGGGTCCGAGCAGCCCGCGGTTCGCCGCGTCGTCGGGGATCTCGTCGTCGTGGAAGGCGGTCAGGCGGCAGACTCGCCGTCGCCGCCTGACCGCTTCAGGATGTGCCGGTCGACCGTGAGGTCGAAGCGCGGATCGCGGCCGTCCTCGAGTGCGAGCGTCGCCCGGGCGATCCGCGCAGGCGCATCACCATTTCCGCACGAGGGGCGCGGGGGCGGGGGCGGGCGGCGCGCCGAACACGTAGCGGAAGCCCACCGAGACGATGTCGGCGCTGGAATCCACCACCCCCGCGAAGGCGATGTTGCCGACGTTGTAGTCGCGGCCGAGGCCCGCCAGGATCCGCGACCGGTCCAGGAAGAAGTGCGAATAGGCGAGGTTCAGCGTCAGCTGCCGGCTCCAGCGGTAGCTGGCGCCCACCGAGGCGATGTAGCGGTCCCCGTCCGGCAGCCGCACCGAGCGGTTGCGGAAGTCGATCGGCGAGGTCTCGTAGGCGAAGCCCGTGCGCAGCGTCAGGTTCGGCGAGGCGTCGTACTCGGCGCCGATCGCATAGGTGAACCCGTCCTTGTAGTTGAGCGGCAGGGT
>NZ_FPBW01000048.1:0-26834 GCF_900116795.1 Methylobacterium sp. UNCCL125
GGATCTCGGGCAGAGGATGCACGATCCGGCTCGGGTCACGCCGGTCGGGGATCACCGCGGCGAGCTTCTCACCGATCTGCATCCGCCGGGCAGCCTGAGCGAGCAACAGGACGCCCCCGTCCGAGGTCAGGCGTCCGCCGTCGAAAGCAGCTGTGAGCTTCTTGCCTCGAACCGATGGAAACGCGAACGGCAGACACGTAGGATCGGACATGGCGGGCGTGGCGGGCTCGATCTGGTCTGAGGACTTGGCGTCAGCACCCAATCCCTAAGCCACATCAATGCTTTACGCTACGCTCGCCACCACAGATCCACTGCCCTCGTGAATAAGACGGGCTAGCTCATCGTGACGCTGGCGGCCGATACGGCACGCGTCGTCACTCGGGATCGCGATCGCGTCGCGAGGGCCGGTGGAACGAAGCCGAGACGGAAAAGGCGGCGCACCCTGTGTGGGCGCGCCGCCCGATCGTCTGTCTCGGGATCAGTTCAGCGTCGCGTTGACCGGCCGCCGCTCGGCTCCGACCGTGACGTCGCCGATCATCAGGCCCAGCGCGCCCAGGCGAACCGGCACCGTCTCGCCGTCATGGATCTTGCCCGAGAGCACCAGCTCGGCCAGCGGATCCTGGACATTCTTCTGGATCACCCGCTTGAGCGGCCGCGCCCCGTAGGCCGGGTCGTAGCCCTTGTCGGCGAGCCAGGTCTTGGCCTCCTCGTCGACCTCCAGGGTGATCTTGCGCTCGTCCAGCAATTTCTGCAGCCGCCCGAGCTGGATCTCGACGATCGCCCCCATCTCCGACCGCGCCAGGCGGTGGAACAGGATGATCTCGTCGACCCGGTTCAGGAATTCCGGCCGGAAGTGGCCCCGCACCACGCCCATCACCTCGTCGCGGACCGCGTCGGTGTCCTCGCCCGCAGGCTGGTTCACCAGATACTCGGACCCGAGATTCGAGGTCATGATCAGCAGCGTGTTGCGGAAGTCGACCGTCCGCCCCTGGCCGTCGGTGAGCCGCCCGTCGTCGAGAACCTGCAGCAGGACGTTGAACACGTCCGGATGCGCCTTCTCGACCTCGTCGAACAGCACGACCTGATAGGGCCGACGCCGCACGGCTTCGGTCAGCGCACCGCCCTCCTCGTAGCCGACATAGCCGGGAGGCGCCCCGATCAGCCGGGCGACCGCGTGCTTCTCCATGTACTCCGACATGTCGATGCGCACGAGCGCCGTGTCGTCGTCGAACAGGAAGCCGGCGAGCGCCTTGGTCAGCTCGGTCTTGCCGACGCCCGTGGGGCCGAGGAACATGAACGAGCCGATTGGCCGGTTCGGATCCTGAAGCCCGGCGCGGGCGCGCCGGACCGCGGTCGACACCGCCTCCACCGCCTCGCGCTGGCCGACGACGCGCTTGGCGAGCGCCTCCTCCATGGCCAGTAGCTTCTCGCGCTCGCCCTCCAGCATCTTGTCCACCGGCACGCCGGTCCAGCGGGAGACGACCCCGGCGATGTGGGCGGGGGTGACGGCCTCCTCCATCATCGCGTCGCGGCCGTTCTCCGACTTGGCATCGGCCTTGGCCTCGATCTCGGCGAGCTGCTTCTCCAGGCCCGGGATGACCCCGTAGGCGAGCTCGCCCGCGCGCTGATACTGACCCTGGCGCTGCGCCGCGGCGAGCTCGTTGCGCGCCTCGTCGAGCTTCTTCTTGAGGCTGGCCGCGGTGCCGAGCTTGTCCTTCTCGGCCTTCCAGCGGGCGGTGATCGCCGCCGAGCGCTCCTCCAGGTCGCCGAGTTCCTTCTCCAGCCGGACCAGCCGGTCGCGGGAGGCGGAATCGGTCTCCTTCTTGAGCGCCTCGGCCTCGATCTTCAGCCGGACGATCTCCCGGTCGATGTTGTCGAGCTCCTCGGGCTTCGAATCGACCTGCATGCGCAGGCGCGAGCCGGCCTCGTCCATGAGGTCGATGGCCTTGTCGGGCAGGAACCGGTCGGTGATGTAGCGGTTCGAGAGCGTCGCCGCCGCCACCAGGGCCGAATCCTGGATGCGCACGCCGTGGTGCTGCTCGTACTTCTCCTTCAGGCCGCGCAGGATCGAGACTGTGTCCTCCACGGTCGGCTCCGACACGAAGACCGGCTGGAATCGCCGGGCGAGCGCCGCGTCTTTCTCGACGTGCTTGCGGTACTCGTCGAGCGTGGTCGCGCCGACGCAGTGCAGCTCGCCGCGGGCGAGCGCCGGCTTCAGCAGGTTCGAGGCGTCCATCGCCCCGTCCGCCTTCCCGGCGCCGACCAGCGTGTGCATCTCGTCGATGAACAGGATGATGCTGCCCTCTGCCGCGGTGACCTCGGAGAGCACGCCCTTCAGCCGCTCCTCGAACTCGCCCCGATACTTCGCGCCCGCGATCAGCGCGCCCATGTCGAGGGCGAGCAGGCTCTTGTCCCGGAGACTCTCCGGCACGTCGCCGTCGACGATGCGCAGGGCCAGACCCTCGACGATGGCGGTCTTGCCGACGCCGGGCTCACCGATCAGCACCGGATTGTTCTTGGTGCGCCGGGACAGGACCTGGATGGTCCGCCGGATCTCCTCGTCGCGGCCGATCACCGGATCGAGCTTGCCGTCCCGGGCGGCCTCGGTGAGGTCGCGGGCGTACTTCTTCAGGGCGTCGTAGGCGTTCTCGGCCGAGGCGTTGTCGGCGGTGCGGCCCTTGCGGAGCGCGTTGATCGCCGCGTTCAGCGAGGCGGGGGTCACACCCGCCGCCTGGAGCGCGCGGCCGGCCTCGGAGTCCTTCTCTACCGCCAGGGCGAGGAGCAGCCGCTCCACCGTGACGTAGGAATCGCCCGCCTTCTCGGCGGCCTTCTCGGCGGTGTCGAACAGGCGCATCAGCTCGCGCGTCGCCTGCGGGGCGGCCGCGTTGCCGGAGACCTTCGGCTGCTTGGCGAGCCACTGCTCGGTCTGAGCCAGCGCCACCCGCGACTGCCCGCCCGCGCGGTCGATCAGGCCGGCGCAGAGGCCTTCCGGATCGTCGAGCAGCACCTTGAGCAGGTGACCCGGCTGAAGCTGGGGATGTCCCTCGCGCATCGCGAGGTTCTGAGCCGCCTGCACGAAGCCGCGGGCGCGCTCGGTGTACTTTTCGAAGTTCATGCACAACCCTCCCGTACCGGCATCCGCCGCCCGATGAGAGGCGCGGCGCCACCGAAACGTCGCCCTCCGGCTATCCGCCGCGCGAGGGCCCCGGCGCCATTGGCGGCCGCCGGTGATCCCGATGTGGTGTTGCAATTGGGCACCACAAGGGGCGATGAAGCTCTTGCGTGACGGATCATTTCAGGGCCACGCTTCGCGCATGACCGCATTGATTCATGTCAGCGCTCTCTACCGCTATCCGGTGAAGGGCTTGAGTCCCGAACCCGTCGAGCGGGCGGACCTCGAGACCAGCGGCTTCTTCCCGGGCGACCGGCTCTACGCCATCGAGAACGGGCCTTCGGGCTTCAACGCGGTGGCGCCCCGCCATCAGCCGAAGACGAAGTACCTGATGCTCATGCGTGACGAGGCGCTCGCCCGCCTGCGCACCCGCTACGAGGATGCTACGGCGACTCTCACCGTCGAGGGCCATGGCGAGCCGCAGGCCTTCAACCTCGACACCGAGGCCGGCCGAGAGGGGCTTGCGGATCTGATGCGGCGGTTCATTCCCGCAAGCCTGCGGGGCGAACCGAAGGTGCTCGCCGCCCCGCCGCAATACCGGTTCACGGATTCCCCGACCGGCTACGTGTCGCTCATCAACCGTGCGAGCGTGGCGGCGGTGGAGGATTATCTCGGCGTGCCCGTGGACCCGCTGCGCTTCCGCGGCAACCTGCTCGTCGAGGGGCTCGACCCCTTCGCCGAACTGGAGATGGTCGGCCAGGTGGTCGAGGCGCCGAGCGGGCTGCGGCTCAAGATCACCAAGCGGACGGTGCGGTGCGCGGCGACAAACGTCGAGCCGACCAGCGGCATCCGCGACTGCGACATCCCCTGGACGCTCGACGCCCGCCTCGGCCACCGCGACCTCGGCGTCTACGCGGAGGTGATCGCCGGCGGGGCGCTGGCGAAGGGCGACGCACTGCGGGTCGTGCGGTGACGGGACCGGAAGAGCGCTCCCATAAGCCCCCGTCATCCTGAGGGGCCGGAGCGCGGCGCACGCCTCGGATTGGGGCTTCAGCCGGCCGCGCGATCCCAGGATTACGCCTTCGAGGCCCGCTTCGCGCTAACCTCAGGATGAGAGGGGGCGGGGAAGCGCCCGAGCCCGCCCTCAGAGCCGCGACACGTAGGCCGCCAGATCCTTGATGTCGGCCTCGCTCAGGCCCTGCGCCACTTCGTTCATGGCGGGATCGTAGCCGGGCCGGGCGTTCGACTTGTAGCCGGCGAGCGCCTTGGCGAGGTAGTCCTCGCGCTGTGCCCGGATCCGCGGGATCGCGTCCCGACCCGCGAGATCCGGTCCATGGCAGGAATTGCACTGGTGCTTGGCGACCAGCGCCTGGGCCCGTGCCGTCAGAGCCGCATCGGCCGGCGGACCGGACCAGGCGGGCGGCGGCAGCGTCGCCACCGCGTCGGCGTAGCTGCGCAGGTCGTCGTCGGAGAATCCGGCAGCCACCTCGTTCATCGGCGGCGCCTCCCGCTGCTTCTCCCGGAACTGGAAGAGCTGCGTCACCACATAGTCCGAAAGCTGCCCCCCGAGCGAGGGCACGCCCTCCGTCGCGGACATGCCCGCACCGTGGCAGCCGATACAGGGGGCGAGGCGCTCCTGCAGCGCCGCGTCCGGGGCGGCGAGCGCCGCACCCGTCAAGAGCAGCCCGCCGAGGGCAGGGGCCAGCCCGCGGATCGACCGGAGGTGGCGGCGCATCACCGGCCGTAGCTGACGCGGTAGATCGCGCCGTTGTAGTCGTCGGACACGAGCAGCGATCCGTCCTTGGCGACCAGCACGTCCACCGGGCGGCCGACATACTTGTTGTCCTGGAGGAAGCCGGTCAGGAACGGCTCCGTTGCTGCGGTCTTGCCGTCCGGTCCGGGCTTGGCCACGACCACGTCGCCACCGAGCTTGGCGGTGCGGTTCCACGAGCCGTGCCGGGCGACGAACATCGCGTCCCGGTAGGCCTCCGGGAACTGCGTGCCGGTGTAGAACCGCAGGCCGAGGGAAGCCGTGTGCGGGCCGAGGAGCGCCGCCGGCGCGGTGAATTCCGAGCAGGAATGACCCCAGCCGTATTCCGGATCCGTGAAGGTGCCCTGGTGGCAGTACGGATAGCCGAATGCTGCTTGCCCGGCTCCGTGAGCACGTTCAGCTCGTCGTTCGGGATGTCCTCCGAGACCCAGTCGCGGCCGTTATCGGTGAACCAGAGCTGCTTGGTCTTCGGGTTCCAGTCGAACCCGACGGTGTTGCGCACGCCGCGGGCGATCACCTCGGCGTTCTTGCCGTCGAGGTCCATGCGCCGGATCTGCGCGTGGGTGTCCGGCGGCATCACGATGTTGCCCGGGGCACCGACCGGCACGTAGAGCTTGTTGTCCGGGCCGATGGCGATGAACTTCCAGCCATGGGCCTCGTCCTTCGGCAGGTCATCATAGACCAGGGTCGGCTTCGCCGCGCCGTCGAGGTGGTTCGCGATGTCGTCGTAGCGCCAGATCTTCGAGAGCTCGGCGACGTACAGCGCGCCGTCGTGGTAGGCGACGCCGTTCGGCCGATGCAGGCCCGACGCGATGGTCTTCACCTCGCGCTTGCCGTCCCCATCCGCCTTCGGAAGCACCGCGTAGACCTTCCCCACTGTCCGGGTGCCCACGTACAGCGTGCCGTCCGGCGCCTGGGTCATCTCACGGGCATTGGCGAGACCGCTGGCATAGACCTCGATCTTGAAGCCCTCCGGCACCTTCAGCTTGTCGAGCGGCAGCTTGGCGGCCGCGACCGCCAACGGCGGCCCCGCCACCGGCGCGAGCTTGGCTGCGGCGCCGCCCTCGGGGCGGCCGTAGAGCGCCGAACCGCGGTCGACCTGGACGCTGGGCGGCGGGGCCGCGGTGGCGGCCGTCTCCTGTGCCGCGGCGCGGCCGTGGTCCATCAGGCCGAAACTCAGGCCGGCGAGGGCCGCGGTGAGGCTGCGGATCAGGATCGGCTGGCGGATCGGCGTCATGGTGTCTCCCGGTGGGGACGGTCTCACGGACCGCCCGCTCGCTCTGCACTCTTTATTCAACGGTCGGCTGGAGAGCGCGACCGGGATTGGGGGCGCCGAGGCGACACTCCGCGGCCGCCGTAACGCGGCCCGGGATTACGCGCGCTGCCGTGTCCTCCGCGACCGACGTCGGCTGCCGTG
The DNA here is from genome assembly GCF_900116795.1 of Methylobacterium sp. UNCCL125. Taxonomy (NCBI): domain Bacteria; kingdom Pseudomonadati; phylum Pseudomonadota; class Alphaproteobacteria; order Hyphomicrobiales; family Methylobacteriaceae; genus Methylobacterium; species Methylobacterium sp. UNCCL125. The sequence continues at coordinate 6,301 of NZ_FPBW01000048.1, forward strand.
TCGGCTCACCTTGCGTTTTGGGCAATGATCTCCGAAAACGCCCCCCGTCCGGGAAGCTTAGGCTTGGCCGGGGCTGCCGGCCGTCCGCCGGAGCCCGGCCGACGCGGCGTTCCGATCCGGTTCGAGGACACGTATCGATGATCGATTACGCGCAGGCGCGGCGGATGATGGTCGACTGCCAGTTGCGGACCTTCGACGTGAACGACAACACGGTGCTCGACGCGTTCGACACCGTGCCGCGTGAGGACTTCGTGCCGAAGGGCCGCGAGCCCTTCGCGTATATCGACCAGACCCTGAGCCTCGGTGAGGCCGGCGGCGAGACCCGCTGCATGCCGGCCCCGATGGTCGTGGCCCGGATGATCCAGGCCCTGCGGATCCGGCCGGGCGTCGCCGCCCTCGACGTCGCCACCGGCACCGGCTACGCGGCGGCGGTCATGGCGCAGCTCGGCGCGCAGGTCACGGCGCTGGAATCGGTGCCCGACCTCGCCGAGGCGGCGCGCACCCGGCTCGGCGCCTCCGCACAGGTTATCGAAGGCCCGATCGCCGCCGGCGCGCCCAAGCAGGGGCCCTTCGACGTCATCCTGATCAACGGCCGCGTCGAGGTCCGGCCGCAGGCGCTGCTGAACCAGCTCAAGGATGACGGCCGCCTGGTCTGCGTGTTCGGCCCGCACCGCAACGCCAAGGTCACGCTCTTCGTGCGTGCCGGCGACGCGTTCGGGGCCCGTCCGCTGTTCGACGCGTCGCTGCCCGGTCTCGAGGCCTTCGCGGCGGAAGCCGGTTTCGCATTCTGACACCGCGCGCCGGATCACCCCCGCCTCCGTCGTCGCGGGCGGAGCGGGCGGATCCGTGACGGGGCGCGCAGGCCGCGATCAGCCGAGCCTGTAATCCCCCAGCCGGGCCCGGCGGGCGCTCCGGCGATACGCCATGACCGAGTCGGGCCAGAGGGTGTTGTTGCGCCCGCTCGCGTCGAGGTACCAGCTGCGGCAGCCCCCGGCCTGCCAGATGCTGTCGGCCATGCGGCTGTGGATCCGGTCGACGAACCGGGCCTGGGCCTCCGGCCGGACCTCGACGGTCTTCGTCCCGCGACGCAGGGCTTTGAGACAGTCGAGGACGTGCTGCACCTGGATCTCGATCATCGAGACGACCGAGTTGTGGCCGAGCCCGGTGTTGGGCCCGAGCAGCATAAAGTAGTTGGGAAACCCCGCGACCGTGATGCCCTGGTAGGCGCCCATGCCGTCGGCCCAGGCCTCGGTCAGAGTCCGGCCGCCGCGGCCGACGAGCTTCATCCGCGCGAAGGTCGCGGTCACGTCGAAGCCCGTGGCGTAGACGATCACGTCGAGGTCGTGGTGCCGTCCGGCCTCGGTGGTCACGCCGGTCTCGGTGAGCCGGGCGATGCCGTCCGTCTCCAGGGTGACGTTCGGGCGCTGGAGCGCGGGGTAATAGTCGTCGGAGATCAGCACCCGCTTGCAGCCGAGCCGGTAGCTCGGCGTCAGCTTCGCCCTCAGGGTCTTGTCGGGGACCGCCTTGGCGAGATGGCGCCGGGCCAGAGCCTCGGCCTGACCGGTGAGCTTCGAGACCTTGGTGAAGCCGAGGAGCGCACGCACCTCGTGCAGCCAGAAGAGCCGCGCCCGTTCGAGCCGCCGGCTGAACGGCACGCGCCGGTAGCGGCTCTTGGTGCCCTCCGCGATGGCGTGGTCGTTCTTCGGCATGATCCAGGGCGGCGTGCGCTGGAACAGAGTCAGGTGGGACGCGATGGCGGCGAGCTCCGGCACCACCTGGATCGCGCTGGCGCCCGTGCCGATCACCCCGACGCGCTTGCCCTTGAGCGCCACGGCATGGTCCCAGGCCGCCGTGTGGAAGGCGGGCCCGGCGAACGCCTCGCGACCCGGGATGTCGGGATAGGCGGGATGATGCAGCCCGCCCATCCCGGAGACGATCGCGCGCGCCGTGATCGGCCCCCGGTCGGTCTCCACGTGCCACAGGGCGCGCGCCGCGTCCCACGTGGCCCCGGTGAAGGTCGTCCCCAGCTGGATCAGGGGCATCAGCCCGTTCCGCTCGGCGGTGTCCTTCAGGTAGGCCAGGATCTCCGGCTGCGGCGCGTACATCCGGCTCCAGTCGGCCTTCGGGGCGAAGGACAGGGAGTAGAGGTGCGAGGGGATATCGCAGGCCGCCCCCGGATAGGTGTTGTCGTGCCACGTGCCGCCGATGCCGTCGGCCTTCTCGATCACCCGCAGCGGGCCGATGCCCGCCTGCCGGCACCGGATCGCCATCGCGAGCCCCGAGAAGCCCGCGCCGACGATCAGGACGGCCAGGGTCACGGACGCGGTCTCGGACGCGGTCTCGGTCATGGCAGAGGGCTCCCGGAGGGGGCGTGGGGCGCGTGCGCCTTCAGGAAGGCCGCGGCCTCGTCGAGGGAGGCCCGCGCCTCCGGCAGCATGCCGGCGGCGAATTGCCAGGCGTGGGACACGACCGGGAAGAGCTTGAGTTCGGTCTCGACGCCGGCCGCGCGGGCCCGCTCGGCCATGCGGACGGAATCGTCGCGCAGGACCTCGCGCGCGCCGACATGGAACAGCAGCGGCGGGAAGCCGGTCGGGTCGCCGTAGATCGGCGAGATTCGCGGATCGGCCGGATCGGCGCCGCCCAGATACATCGGCCGGATCGCCGCGAGGGCCTGCGGGTCGAACATGGCATCGCGCCATGCATTGGAAACCCGTGACCCGTCCTCGGAGACGAAATCCGTGGCCGGGGAAAAGAGGGCCGCCGCCCAGGGCATCGGCAGACCCCTGGCGCGGGCTTCGCCCATCAGCACGAGGGCGAGGTTTCCGCCGGCCGATTCCCCCGCCACGCAGGCGGCGCCCTCGGCGCTGAACGCCGCCCAGACCGCCGTCACGTCGTCGACCGCCGCGGGGAACGGATGCTCGGGGGCGAGGCGGTAATCGGGGGCGAAGATCGTGAAGCCCCGGTTCGCCAGGGCGCCCGTGACGGGACGGTGCGTCCGGGGCGAGCAGGCGATGAAGCCGCCGCCATGGATGTAGAGCATCCGCCGGCCGGGACCCGCCTTCGGCCGGATCCACTCGCCTTTGACCCCGCCGACGATGCCCGGCTCGTAGGTCACGCCCTTGGGGTCGGGGAAGGCCGGCGCCTCGAAGATGCGGCGGAACGCGGCCACGTCCCGCGCCCGTGCCAGCGGCCCCCGGACCCGGCTTCGGACCATGTAGGCCCCGAGATACGCACGCAGGCTCGCCATCTCAGAGCGCCCCTCCGGACAGACGCACGATCGTCTTCCAGTAGCCCACCGGCATCAGCCGCTGGATCAGCGCGGCATTCTTGGCGTCCTTGCCGACGACGATCCGGGGCGCCCGGGCCTCGATGCCGCGGATGATCGCGGCGGCCGCGTCGGCGGGCGCCAGGGTCAGAAGCTTGCCGAACGCCTCTCGCGCCTTCTCGTCCTCCACGGACGCGCGCTTCGCCGCCTCCGGATCGGTCGGCGGCCGCCGGCCGCGGGCGTTGCGCGAGATGGCGGTGGCGACACCGCCCGGATGGACCACCGTCACCCCGAGTCCGGTGCCGGCATATTCGTGCCGCAGGGCCTCCGAGAAGCCGCGCACGCCGAACTTGCTGGTGCTGTAGGCGACCTGACCCGGCGGCGCGATCAGCCCGAACAGGCTCGACAGGTTGACGATCTGCGCCGCCGGCCGGGCACGCAGCATCGGCAGGAAGGCGTGGCACAACCGCACGACGGCGCGCAGGTTGATGTCGAGCAGCCACTCGAAATCGTCGAGATGCGTCTCGTCGAACCGGCCGCCGAGGGCGACGCCGGCATTGTTGATCAGAATGTCGAGATGCCCGGACCGTTCTGCGACCCAGTCCGGCAGCGCGCGGATCCCTTCGGCATCCGTGAGATCGAGGACGCGGGTCTCGACCGAGACGCCGCGGATCTTGCCGGCGGTGGCCGCCAGCCCGGTCGCGTCCCGGTCCACGAGGAGAAGATTGCAGCCCTTCGCGGCGAGGCCTTCGGCCAGGGCCGCACCGATACCGCTCGCCGCGCCGGTGATCAGGGCCACCGCGCCCGCGAGTTGGAACCGCTGTGCCAAACCGCGCCTCCCCGTACCGTCGACCTGGATCGGTCTTCAGGGGGATAGGCCCGGCCGGCCTGATTGTCTAGGGTGAACACCCTAGACGAGGATGGGATCATGCCGCGGGGCGAGGGCCGCAGGTTCGACTTCGATGTGGAGGCCAGCCCAGAGGCCGGTCCTGCCGTGCCGATCCCGGATACGCGCACGCGAATCCTCGCAGTCAGCCTCGCGCTGTTCAACGCCCGCGGGCTCGGCCGTGTCACGACGGCGGAGATCGCGGCCGCGGCGGGGATCCGCGAGGGCAATCTGCAGTATCACTTTCCGCGCAAGAGCGGCTTGGTCGAAGCCGTGTTCGCCGCCTTCGAGGCGGAGGCCCTGGCGGTGGCCGGCCGCATGCCCGCCGACCCCGCCGCTCCGGAAGCGCTGCTCGGCTACCAGCGGGCGTGGTTCGACCTGATCTGGCGCTACCGCTGCATCTACCGCGACGGGATCGCCATGGTGGACATCGCCCCGGCGCTGCGCCCGCGGATCCATGCCCTGCGGGCCGAGACCCAGGCGCTGGCCCGCGGTGTCTTCGAGGCAGCCGTGCGTGCGGGACGGCTGCGGATCGCACCGGAGGCCCTCGGGCGGCTCATCGACAATGCCTGGATCGTGTCCAGCCACTGGATGAACCATCGCCTCCAGGGGGGCACCACTCTGACGGAGGCCGATCTGGACTGGGGTTTCGCGCAGCTCCGCGACCTGTTCGCCCCCTATCTCGCACCGGACAGCCCGGATTGACGGCGTCTGGCCTGAACCTTCCATACGCTCCGGCCAAGCTCGGAGCCGAAGGACACGATGCTCGACCGCCTGATCCATGCCGGCCTCAGCCTTCTGGTGCTGCTCGCCGTCGCCATCCTGTTCTCGACCAATCGGCGGGCGATCCGTCTCCGCGTGGTGCTCGCCGGGCTGGCCCTGCAGGTGGGGCTCGGTGCTCTCGTCCTGTTTCTACCCGCCGGGCAGGCCGCGCTGCGGGCTGTTGCCGACGCGGTTGTGACCGTGCTGTCCTACGGCGATCGCGGCACCGCCTTCCTGTTCGGCGGTCTCGTCGAGCCGAGGATGTTCGAGCTGTTCGGCGGCTCGGGCTTCATCCTGGCGCTGCGGGTCCTGCCGCAGATCCTCTATGTCTCCGCGCTCATCGGCGTGCTCTACCATCTCGGCGTGATGCAGGCGCTGGCTCGCCTCCTCGGCGCGGCGCTCCGGCGGATTCTGGGCACGTCCCCCATCGAGTCGTTCTCGGCGGTGATCACCATCGCCATCGGCCAGAGCGAGATCGCCGTCGCCCTGCGCCCGTTCCTCGCCCTGCTCACCGGGGCCGAGTTGTTCGCCGTCATGTCGAGCGGCGCCGCGTCCACGGCAGGATCGATCCTGGCGGGCTACGCGGCCCTCGGCGTGCCCATGACCTACCTGCTCGCCGCCTCGGTGATGGCGATCCCGGGGGGCCTCGTCTACGCCAAGATCCTGATGCCATCGACGGAGCCGACCCGGATCACCACCACCCGGGTCGAGTTCGGTGAGACGCGGGCGGCCAACATCATCGAGGCGGCGGCCGACGGGACCCAGAAGGGGCTCGCGGTGGCGGTCTCGGTGGGGGCCATGCTGATCGCCTTCGTCGGGCTGATCGCCCTGGCGGACGGCCTCTTCGGCATGCTGGGCGGATGGGTCGGGTATCCCGCCGCCTCGTTCGAGGGCGTGCTCGGCTGGGTGCTCGCCCCGCTGGCCTGGCTCCTCGGCGTGCCCTGGGAGCAGGCGACCCTGGTGGGCGGGGCGATCGGCCAGAAGCTCGCCTTCAACGAGTTCCTGGCCTACGCCAACCTGTCGCCGGTCCTGAAGGCCGGCACCCTCGAGCCGCGCGCGCAGGCGATCGTCTGCTTCGCTCTGTGCGGCTTCGCCAACTTCGCCTCGATCGCGATCCAGCTCGCGAGCTTCTCCAGCCTCGTCCCGGAGCGCCGCGCCGAGGTCGCCCGGTACGGCCTGCGGGCGATCCTGGCGGGGACGCTGTCGAATCTCACGAGCGCGGCGATCGCGGGGCTGTTCGTGGCGTGAGGGATCAGGTGCCCGTCCGCGCCACGAGCAGCAGCGCGTTCGGGCTCGTCCGTTTCGGCACCGGCAGGCAGCGGTCGAGGACCGACCCGACGCCGTAGGCGAAGGCGAGCGCCAGCGCCCAGGACCACGTCCGCCGGAAGAAGCGGTCGCGGCAGCGGACGGGGCTGACCTTGGCCATCCAGTGAATCAGCGAATCGTGCCGGTCCATGCCGATGGCATGGACCCCCTCGGCGGTGCAGCCCAAGGTGCCGGCCAGTGCCTCGAGAGCGGCGGGCGTCCACCACGTCAGATGGTGGGGCGGCGCGTTGATGACGAAGTTCGGGATCGTGGTGTTGGGCGAGGGCCAGAGCGGCGTCCCGATCAGAATCAGGCCGCCCGGCTTGACGCAGGCCGCCAGCGCCCGGGCGAATCCCAGCGGGTCCGCCACATGCTCGATGACCTGGAAGGCGCAGGCCACGTCGTAGACCGGACCGAGGCGCGCCGCGTGCGCCTCCACGGTCTCGGCGAGGATCGTCCCGGTCGGGTCCTCGGCGGAAAAATTCGGGTCGAGGCCGGTATAGGTGGCCTCCGGCACGTAGGCGCGGAAACCGCCGTGGCCGCAGCCCACGTCGAGCACCCGGGCACCCGACGGCACATGCGTGGCGGCCTGGCGGAACTCCAGGCGCTCCGTCTCCGGCCCGGCGAGCTTATCGTGCGCGGCGATCCGGCCGTAGAACGCCCGGTAGAAGGCCGCATCGCCAGCCACCGGCGGATCGAAGAAGATCAGCCCGGTCGGTGATTCCCAGAGCCGGAACGTCCCGGCGGGGCGCAGCAGCGGCCCGACATCGACGCGGCCGGAATAGTGCCAGAGCAGCGTCAGGAAGGCGGCGTCCAGGCGCTCGACGCAGCGCAGGGCGGGGGCACCGGTGATCGGGCAGGGTGGGATCGCTTGATCGGCCGAATACGCAGTGTCCGCCAAACCCGTCCTCGCTCGCTCTGCAGGCTCACATGGCCCGGTGGCGGTTCAGCGGCACAGTTTGGTGTGGCAGGTCAAGCCGAGGCGCAGCATGTCATGCGCGCACAAAAGAAAAGCGCCGCTTCGGATGAAGCGGCGCCCCAGAACGTGATGTCGACGTCTCAGTTGAACGTGTCGATCTCAGCCGACTCGTAGCTGGTGACTTCCATGCCGACGCAGATCTCAGACACGACGGGGGCGGACCAAGCCATGATTTCCTCCAAGTGAATTGATGCGATGGATGAAGAAGCCGCAAAGGCCGGAGCGTCGGGCGCTCCGAACCGTGAGCGACTTAGTTGAACGTATCGATCTCAGCCGACTCGTAGCTGGTGACTTCCATGCCGACGCAGATCTCGGACACGATCGGGGCGGACCAGGCCATGGCGTTTCTCCTCGCTGTTGGTGAGATCCATATAGGCAATATCTTGGACGCAATACAAGTGAGCACAACACTTATATTTCTCATAGGCTGGGTTGCTGGCCGGCGGGGCCCACCCGTCCGTGGCCGCGCGGCCACCAGACGGAGCGTCGTTCGGCATCGGCTGCGGATGGGCGCTGTTTCGGCTTGACGGGCCTCTTGCTCGGGCGCACGACGCACCCGCGCGACGGCGTCTTCGACGGTGCCGCGTTCCCTTTCCAGCAGCGACCAGCGAAGCGACGTGCCCGACCGATCGTGCCTGCCGTGCCCGGCCCCGTGTCGTCATCCCGCCTGAGCCGCTGAGAGGCCTGGCCGCGGGGCGATCGACGCGGCGGCCGGCCACGGCCCTGATCTAGGATGACCGGCGACGCGTCGCCTCGTAACCCACGAGGCGAGGCCATGAACGAGATCGCGCCCTTCGACACGCGAGTCGATCCCTCCGTCTTGGCCGCACGTCTTTCGGACGAACGGGCGCCCGACATCGTCGAAGCGCTGAACGACGAGGCTCCGGAGGTTGCCGCCGCCATCCTGCTCGGTCTGCCGACCGAGCGGGCGATCGAGGTGCTGGACCAGCCGGAACTCGACTGCGCCGCCGACATCATCGAGATGCTGCCCCGGGACCGGGTGGCCGGCTACCTGTCGGGCATGTCGGCCGACCGGGTCACGGACGTGTTCCGCGAGATCGAGGAGCCCGGCCGCTCCGACCTGCGCGCGCGCCTCGACGCCGAGACCCGCGGCGCCGTGGACCGGCTCTCGGCCTACGGCGAGGAGACCGTGGGCTCTCTGATGACCACGGAGTTCGTCACCGTGCCGGGCACCTGGACGGTGGGCCAGACCCTGGAGCACATCCGCCACGTGGAGAAGACCCGCGAGACGATCTACGCGATCTTCGTGCTCGACCCGCGCACCCGCGCGCTGACCAAGGCGGTGCCCCTGCGACGGCTGATCTCGGGCGATCCGAGCGACAACGTCCTCAGCGTCGCGCCGGGACGCCGGCCCCTCGCCGTCTCGCCGACGGCCAGCCGCGAGGAGGCGGCCCGACTGATCTCGAAATACGATCTTCTCGCGCTGCCGGTGGTCGACGCGGTCGGGCACGTGATCGGCATCGTCACGGTCGACGACATGATCGACGCGATGATCGAGAAGCAGACGCAGGACGTGCAGCGCTTCGGCGGCATGGAGGCGCTGCCCGAGCCCTACATGGATATCGGCTTCTTCACGATGATCCGGAAGCGCGCCGGCTGGCTGTGCGCGCTGTTCCTGTCGGAGATGCTCACCGCCTCGGCCATGCAGGGCTTCGAGGGGGAACTGGAGAAGGCGATCGTCCTGACGCTGTTCATCCCGCTGATCATGAGTTCGGGGGGCAATTCCGGATCTCAGGCGACCTCGCTGCTGATCCGGGCGCTGGCCCTGCACCAGATCCGGCTGCGGGACTGGTGGCGGGTGGCCCTGCGGGAGCTGCCTACCGGGATCGTGCTCGGGGCGATCCTCGGGGTGATCGCGGTCATCCGCATCGTCGCGTGGCAGAAGTTCGGCCTCTACGATTACGGCGAGCACTGGCCGCTGGTGGCTGCAACGGTGGGCGCGGCGCTCGTCGGGATCGTGACCTTCGGATCGCTCGCCGGCTCGATGCTGCCCTTCCTGTTGCAGCGGATCGGCTTCGATCCGGCCACCGCCTCGGCGCCGTTCGTGGCGACGCTGGTCGATGTCACCGGGCTCGTCATCTATTTCTCGGTGGCCCTGCTGATCCTGCGCGGGACGCTGCTATAGGGGGCGTCCGGTCCGGCAAGCCTCGGCAACACCCGATCCCTCCCCCCGACCCTCTCCCGGACGGGAGAGGGGGCCTGTTGCGGCGCCCTCGAAACGCCGGGGCGAACCAGCGGGCGGCGGCGCCGGTCAACCGGCCGCAGCCGCGGCGAGTCGCTTGCGCTGGACCTTGCCATTGGGCGTGCGCGGCAGGGCGTCGAGGAAGCGGATTTCCCGCGGCCGCTTGTAGGCGGCGAGCCGCTCGGCGCACCAGGCCAGCAGGCCCTCCGCGTCGGGCTCGGCGTCCGGCTGGAGCACCACGAAGCCGCAGATGACCGAGACGTCTGCCCGCACGGGCAGTTCGGCCACGCCGACCTCCGCCACGGACGGGTGGTCGGACAGCACCGCCTCGACCTCGTTGGGCGAGACCCGGTAGCCCATCGCCTTCATCAGGTCGTTGTTGCGGCCTTCGAACCAGAGGTAGCCGTCCGCGTCGAGCCGGGCGAGATCGCCGCCGACAAACCAGTCGCCGCGCATCACCTCGGCCTCTTCCTCGGGGCGGTTCCAGTAGCCGAGCATCAGCGCCGGCTCGGTCCGAAGGACGGCGAGGAGCCCGCTCTCGCCGGCCGGCAGCGGGACCGGCTCGCCCTCGACGGGCAGGATCGCCACCCGCCGACCGGGCTGCGGCTTGCCCGGTGAGCCGGGACGGACGGGAATCGTCGGGCCGCTGGAGATGTAGGTCGAGATCTCGCTCATCCCGAGCGCCTCGTAGAGGGGCTTGCCGGTGGCCTGCCGCCAGGCATCGAGCAACTCCACCGAGAGGGGCTCGCCCGCCGTGCAGCCGTGGCGCAGGCTCGACAGGTCCTGGGCGCCGAGGTCGCCGTATTTGAGGATCTGGCGGTAGAGCGTCGGGACGGCGGCGAACAGGGTCGCGCCGTACCGGGCGATGAGGCGCGGCCAGACGGCGGGGTCGCGTGGACCGTTGTAGAGCACCGCCGTCGCGCCCACCGACCAGGGATCGCTCAAGCCGACGCCCAGCGTGTAGGTCCAGTTCATGGTGCCGGCATGCAGCATCACGTCGGATTCGGTGAGGCCGAGCCAGTGGTCGCGCATCGGCCGGCGACCGTAGGTGGCGCGGTGGGCGTGGAGCACGCCCTTCGGCCGGCTCGTCGTGCCGGAGGTGTAGATCAGCATCGCCGGGTCGTCCGCGGCGGTGTCGGCGTAGGCCGGCAGGGGCGGCCCCGCCTTCATCCGCGCGATGGCGGCGGCGTCGAGCAGGAGGCGTCCGCCCAGGGCCTCGGGCGCGACCGTGCAGCCGCCTCCGATCACCACCGCGGCGGCGCCGGAATTGTCCATGAGAAACGCCGCCTCGCCCGCGGTGAGCTGCGGCGAGGAGGGCAGGGCGACGAGGCCCGCCGCCAGGGCCCCGAAATAGACGATGACGTAGTCGGCCTCGTTGCCCATGCGGATCATCACCCGGTCGCCGGGTTCCAGGCCGAGATCCAGCAGGCCCGCCGCGATGCCGCGCACCGCCCGCTCGACGTCGCCGAAACTCAGCCGCTCCGCGGTGCCGTCCCCGACCATCACGAGCGCCGTCTTGTCGGGGCGCAGGCGCGCATTCTCGGCCAGGCAGTACCGCGCGGCGTTGAACCGCGCGGGCGGATGACGGTCGTTGGCAAGGCTGTCGGGCACCGGTCGCTCCCCGTATTCGGGCTTTCGGCCGGGTGTCCCGCCTGCGCGGGCGGCCGTCAACCGCGGCCGCCCAGGCCTTTGCCTCCGGTCAGGTCCGCCGCTGCGCCTGGCCCTCCTGCTCTTCGAAGCCCTTGAGCATCTTGTCGAGGGTGAGCGGATAGTCCCGCACGCGGATCCCGGTGGCGTTGTAGATCGCGTTGGCGAGCGAGGCGCCGGCGCCGCAGATGCCGAGCTCGCCGAGCCCCTTGCTCTTCAGCGGGTTCGCCTTGTCGTCGAGTTCGGGCAGGAACACCGCGTCGATCGCCGGGAGGTCGGCGTGGACCGGCACATGGTACTCGGCCATGTCGTGGTTGACGAAGTAGCTGTAGCGCGGATCGACCACCGCATCTTCCATCAGAGCCGCCCCGACCCCGAAGGTCATGCCGCCGATCGCCTGACTGCGCGCCGTCTTGGCGTTGAGGATGCGCCCCCCGGTGAAGACGCCGAGCATCCGCCGCAACCGGATCTCACCGGTATCGACATCGACCCCGACCTCCGCGAAGTGCGCACCGTACGAGTATTGCGAGAACTTCTGCTTCATCTCGCCGGGCTTGATCTCACCGGCGGCCTCCATGCCCGACCGGGCGAGATCGGTCAGCGACTCCGTCCGGTTGCCCGAGGTCACCGCGCCGTCGCGGAACACCGCCCCGTCCGGGTTCAGGTCGCCGGCCTTGAGCAGGGCCTGCCGGAGGTTGTCGCAGGCGACGTAGAGGGCAGAGCCCGCCGACGCAGCGCCGAACGAGCCGCCGGAACCCGAGGCGAAGGGAAAGTCGGTGTCGCCCATCTCGACGCGGACCCGCTCGGGCGGCAGGCCCAGCATCTCGCCGGCGATCTGGGTGAGGATCGTATAGGTGCCGGTCCCGGGATCGGTCATGGCCATGCGCACCACCAGCACGCCGTCCGGCCCGAGACGGACCTTGGCGGCGGAGGGCATCAGCGGGTTGAGGCGGGCGGCGGCCGACATGCCCATGCCGACGAGCCAGTTGCCGTCGCGGCGGCTGCCCGCCGCCTGCCGCTTGTCCCAGCCGAACAGACGCGCCCCCTCGCGCATGCAGGGCACGAGCTGGCGGGTGGAGAACGGGACTTTCTTCTCGGGATCCTCGGCCGGCTCGTTGCGCACCCGCAGCTCGATCGGATCGACCTTCAGATGCTCGGCCAGCTCATCCATGGCGCACTCGAAGGCGAGCTGGCCCACGGCCTCGCCAGGGGCGCGCATCGACGAGGCGATGGGCATGTTGAGGTTCACGAGCCGATGGCGCGTGATCCGGTTCTGTGCCGCGTAGAGCGACCGGGTGACGTTGGCCGACGTCTCGAAGAACCCGTCGCCCTCGGCCGTGTCGGACCAGGATTCATGGCTGATCGCCGAGAGCCGCCCGTCCTGATCGGCACCGAGCCTGATCCGCTGGATCGTGTCGGTCCGGTGGGTCCCGACGTGGAACTCCTGCTGCCGCGTGAGCGCGACCTTCACGGGGCGCTGGATCAGCTTCGAGGCCAGCACGGCGAGCGTCGCCTCCGGCTGAGCCTGGAGCTTCGAGCCGAAGCCGCCACCGATATAGGCGCTCACGATCCGCACCTTTTCGGGCGGCAGCTTGAGCACCGAGCCGAGCGCCTTCTGACCGCGGTTCAGCATCTGGTTGGCGGTGTAGAGCACAACGCCGTCGCCCTCCCACGACGCGATCGTGGCGTGCGGCTCCATCTGCGCGTGGATCTGGTTGGGCGTGACGTATTCCACGTCGAGCTTCACCGGCGCGGCTGCGAAGGCGGCGTCGAAGTCGCCGAGCTTTGAATCCGGCGGCGAATTGACGGGCTTCGGCTCGTAGGCCGCCGCCAGGTTGTCCTTGAGCAGCCCCTTGGGCTTGGCCGCGTCGTAGCGGACCTTCACCAGCATCGCGGCGGCGCGGGCCTGCTCGAAGGTCTCCGCCACCACGAAGGCGACGGGCTGCCCATAGAACGTGACCTTCGACCCCTGGAGTTGCGGCCAGACCTGCTCCTTTTTCTCGCCCTGCTCGGGGACGTTCTCGTGGGTCATGACCAGGATCGTGCCGGGCGCCCGGCGGGCGGTCTCGGCGTCGATCGACGTGATGGTGCCGGCCGCGATCGTCGCCGGCACGATGAAGCCGTAGGCGGGGTTCTTCAGCGCCCGGGTCTCGTACGCGTAGGGGGCGTGGCCCGTGACCTTGAGCTTGCCTTCGACGCGGTCGAGCGGCTTCCCGACGAGCCCGTCGGCGCGGTCGTCGAGGGGCGTCCGGCCGATCGGCTGGTTCATCTCCATGGGGACGGTCCTTGATCGGGGGGCTTAAGCGCGGGTCGCCTGCGCCACCACGGCGCGCAGGGTCCGCCGGGTCAGCGGAATCTTGAAGTCGTTGCTGCCGTAGCCGCGGGCACCCTTCAGCACCGCGTCGGCGGCCTCATCCGCTGAGCCGGTCCGGACCAGGGCTTCTTCGGCCTCGGCCACCCGCCAGGGCTTGTGCGCCAGGCCGCCGAAGGCAAGCCGCGCCGCGCTCGGCTTGCCGCCCTCCGCGCCCGCGATCACCGCCGCCACCGAGACGGTCGCGAAAGCGTAGGACGCCCGGTCGCGGACCTTGCGGTAGATATGCATGCCGGCCACCGGCTTCGGCAGGGTCACGGCCGTGATGATCTCGCCCTTGCGCAGGTCGGTCTCGATCTGCGGGGTGTCGCCGGGGAGCCGGTGGAAATCGGCGATCGGGATCCGTCGGGTCTGACCCGCCGGATCCATCGTCTCGACGGTGGCGTCGAGGGCGCGCATGGCGACAGCCATGTCGGACGGGTTGGTGGCGATGCAGGAGTCGCTGGCGCCCACCACCGCCATGATCCGGTTGAACCCGCCGATCGCCGCGCAGCCCGAACCCGGCTCGCGCTTATTGCAGGGCATGGCCGTGTCGTAGAAATAGTAGCAGCGGGTCCGCTGGAGCAGATTGCCGGCGGTGGTCGCCTTGTTGCGCAGCTGCCCCGAGGCGCCGGCCAGCAGAGCCTTCGTCAGGACGGCGTAGTCCTTCCGGACCCGCGGCTCCGCGGCAAGGTCGGAGTTGCGCACCAGCGCACCGATACGCAGGCCGCCCTCCTGCGTGGCCTCAACCTTCTCGAGGGGCAGCCGGTTCACGTCGATCAGCGTGGCCGGCGTCTCGATCTGCAGCTTCATGAGGTCGAGCAGGTTGGTGCCGCCCGCGATGAACTTGGCGTTCGGCCGCTCGGCCGCGAGCTTGGCCGCGTCCTGAACCGTGGCGGGACGCTCGTAGGTGAAAGCCTTCATGTCCGCCCCCTCAGAGGCTGCTGGCGGCGGTGTCGCGGATCGCCGCGACGATGTTCGGGTAGGCGCTGCAGCGGCAGATGTTGCCGCTCATCCGCTCGCGGATCTCGGCGTCACTGAGCGTCGGGGTCGAGGCGAGATCCTCGGTGACGTGGCTCGGCCAACCGGCCTTGGCCTCGTTCAACATGCCGACCGAGGAGCAGATCTGGCCCGGCGTGCAGTAGCCGCATTGGAAGCCGTCATGTTCCAGGAAGGCGGCCTGCATCGGGTGAAGCTTCTCGCCGTCCGCGAGGCCCTCGATCGTGGTGACCTGATCGCCCTCGTGCATCGCCGCGAGCGTCAGGCACGCATTGATCCGACGCCCGTCCACCAGCACCGTACAGGCGCCGCACTGGCCGTGGTCGCAGCCCTTCTTGGTGCCGGTGAGAGCCAGATGCTCGCGCAGCGCATCGAGGAGCGTGGTGCGCGTGTCGAGGACGAGATCGTGCGGCTGCCCATTGATGGTGAGCCGTACCGGCATCGTCTGCGGGGCGGGATCTCCCGGCGCCGCCGCTGCGGTGGCCGGTCGGAAGCCGAGGGCGCCGAGCGCCCCGGCCGCCGCGCAGCCTTCCACCACGGCGCGCCGCGTCAGGGCGAACGGCTTCTTCGAAGTCGCGTCTGTCATGCTGCCATCCCGTCCGTGCGCCGCGCTCGACGGCGCGGCGCAACCTGGAATCCGGTGCGCCAACGTGCGGTCGTGCCGATTAGATCCAGTCCAGACTGCGCCCGTTCACCGCGGGCCGAGGTGGTCCGCTGGTCCATGGGCCGCCCTATCCGATCCGCGATACGGGCGCAGAGAATCGGCCCGCAGCCGCGCGGCAGGGCCGGGCGTGGCGCCTCCGGGCCGCCGCGCTCCGCTTGCAAAGGACGCGATCATCGGAACGCGTCGCACCGCCGGCGTTTGGGTAGATCGGAAAGCGTTTCCGGAGGCTCACCCCATGGCCGTCCCGACTTTGGCCCTGAACGACGGGCGCCGCATCCCGCAGATCGGCTACGGCTGCTGGCAACTCTCCGACGCTCAGGCGCCGGACCTCGTCGGCCGGGCGCTTCGGGCCGGCTACCGCCTGATCGACACCGCCGCCGCCTACGGCAACGAGGCGGGCGTCGGACGTGGCATCCGCGATGCGCAGGTGCCGCGCGCGGAGGTCTTCCTCACCACCAAGCTCTGGAACGACCGCCAGGGACGCGACGAGGCGCGGCGTGCCTTCGACGAGAGCCTGCAGCGGCTCGACCTCCCGTATGTCGATCTCTACCTGATCCACTGGCCGTGTCCGCAGCGGCGCCTGTTCGTCGAGACCTGGAAAACGCTGATCCAGCTCCGCGAGGAGGGGCGGGCCAAGTCGATCGGCGTCTCGAACTTCACAGCCGAGCACATCGCCACGTTGATCGGCGAGACCGGCGTGGCGCCTGTTGTGAACCAGATCGAGCTGCACCCGCATTTCCAGCGCAAGGCGCCGCGCGCGGACGACGCGCGTCACAGCATCGTGACCGAGTCCTGGAGCCCCCTCGGCCAGGGCAGGGAGCTGAACGACCCGGTCATCCTCGCGATTGCGAAGGCCCATGGGAAGACGCCCGCCCAGGTGGTGCTGCGCTGGCAGGTGCAGATCGGCTGCGTGGCGATCCCGAAGACCGCCCGGCCCGAGCGCATCCTTGAGAACATCGCGCTGTTCGATTTCGAACTCGGTGCCGGCGAGATGGAGGAGATCGCGGATCTCGACCGCCCCGACGGCCGCATCGGCCCCGACCCGGCGTCCTTCTGCTGACCGGCATCCCTTCGGCGGCGCAGCGTAACATCGCGCCGCAAAAGATTTATGCTCACAGCTAGCATATCTGGACAGGCGCGTCCGGCGCCCATAAGTTAGACGGCACAATGCTCAAACTGAGCATAATGGAGGACGCCATGGCGGCGACCGTTGCACCCGTCTCCCGCACGCCCATCCCGGGCCTGCCGCTTCCGGATCTCTACGCCCGCGTCAGCCGGCACGTTCCGGCGATCGAGTGGCCGGCGCTCGCCCCCGACATCGAGGCGATCCTGCGCCTGAAGCGGGAGCGCAACGCCGTGATCCTGGCGCACAATTACCAGGCGCCCGAGATCTTCCACACGGTGGCCGACATCGTCGGCGACAGCCTCGCGCTCGCCCGCGAGGCGGTGAATGTCGACGCGGACGTGATCGTGCTGGCGGGCGTCCACTTCATGGCCGAGACCGCCAAGCTCCTGAACCCGGCCAAGACCGTGCTGATCCCCGACATGGGCGCGGGCTGCTCGCTGGCCGATTCGATCACGGCCGCGGACGTGCGCGGCCTGCGGGCGAAGTATCCGGGCGTGCCGATCGTGACCTACGTGAACACCTCGGCGGCCGTGAAGGCCGAGTCGGATTTGTGCTGCACCTCCGGCAACGCCGTCGCGGTGGTGAAGTCGCTGAACGCGCCCCGCGTGCTGATGATCCCGGACGAGTTCCTGGCGCAGAACGTCCAGGCCGAGATTCCCGAGGTCGAGATCCTGACCTGGGCCGGCCACTGCGAGGTGCACGAGCGCTTCACCCCGGCCGACATCCGCGAGGTCCGCGACAGCTATCCCGGCGTGACGGTGATCGCGCATCCGGAATGCCCGCCCGACGTGGTGGCCGAGTCCGACTTCTCCGGCTCCACCGCGATGATGATGGACTTCGTCGTGGAGAAGCGGCCGAAGCAGGTGGTGCTCGTCACCGAGTGCTCGATGGCCGACAACATCGCGGCGCAGAACCCGGATATCGAGTTCATCAAGCCCTGCAACATGTGCCCGCACATGAAGCGGATGAGCTTGGCGAACATCCGCCGCGCGCTGGAGACGATGACCCACGAGGTCACGGTCGATCCGGCTTTGGCCGACCGGGCCCGGGCGGCCGTGGAGCGCATGCTCCAGGTGCGCACGCGATGAACGCCGTCTCGCCCAGCACCGCCGACCGCGTCGTCGTGGTCGGCGGCGGCGTCGCGGGGCTCAGCGTCGCGCTGCGTCTCGCGCCCCGGCCGGTGACGCTGGTCACCGCGTCGGCCCTGGGCCTCGGCACCGCCACCGGCTGGGCGCAGGGCGGCATCGCCGCCGCGGTCGGCGCCGATGACGCGGCGGAACTGCACGCCGCCGATACGGAAGCGGCCGGCGCCGGGCTGACCGAGTCCGACGTCGCGCTCCGCGTGGCTCAGGAAGGGCCGGGCCTGATCGATTGGCTGGTGCGGATCGGCGTCCCGTTCGACCGGACCGACGATGCCGCGCTCGCGCTCGGGCTTGAGGCCGCGCATGGCCGCCGCCGCATCGTCCGCTCCGGCGGCGACGCGACCGGGGCGCGCGTGCTCGAAGGGCTGGTGCGGGCCGTTCTCGCTGCGCCGTCCGTCGAGATCGTCACGGCGCGGGCCTGCGACCTGCTCCGGGACGCGGGCGGGGCCGTGGCCGGCATCGTCGCCGAGCGCGACGGCGCCCTGTTCCGCATCCCGGCCCGCGCCGTGGTGCTGGCCACCGGCGGCGTCGGCGCCCTCTACGCGGCCACCACGAACCCGCCCGGCGCCGTCGGCCGCGGTCTGGCGCTCGCCGCCCGGGCCGGTGCCGTCATGCGCGATATGGAGTTCGTGCAGTTCCACCCGACCGCCATCGCGGCCGGCGCCGACCCGATGCCGCTCGCCACCGAGGCCCTGCGCGGGGAGGGCGCCCGACTCATCGACGAGACCGGCGCACCCGTCATGGCCGGTATCGCCGGCGGCGATCTCGCCCCCCGCGACGTCGTCGCCCGCGGCATCTTCCAGGCGCTGCAGCGCGGCCGCACGGTCTATCTCGACGCCCGCGGTGCGCTAGGCGCCGCGATGCCGACGCGCTTCCCGACCGTGGCGGGACTCTGCGCCGCCGCCGGCATCGACCCGGCCGTGCAGCCGATCCCGGTCCGCCCGGCGGCGCACTACCATATGGGCGGCGTGAAGGTGGACGCGCACGGCGCCACATCGGTGCCGGGCCTCTATGCCTGCGGCGAGGTCTCCTCCACGGGCCTGCACGGCGCCAACCGCCTCGCCAGCAACTCCCTGCTGGAAGGGCTGGCCTATGCCCGCTTCATCGCCGACGGGCTCGACGCGCCGCCGCCGGCGGCCATCGTGCCCCAGGCCGTGACCGCCCGCACCTCCGGTGACCTGACGGCGATCCGTGGCCTGATGGAGCGCCAGGTCGGGGTCGTGCGCGACGCCGCCGGCCTCGGGGGGGCGGTCGCCGCCCTGACGCCGGAGGCGGAATCCTGCGACGCCGCGCTGGTGGCGCTGCTGATCGCCCGCGGCGCGTTGGACCGCCAGGAGAGCCGCGGCGCCCATTGGCGCAGCGATCATCCGCATCTCGCAGCCGCGACCCATACCGAGACCACGCTGGCCGATCTCCGGGCGGCGCAGAGCGGCCGGACGGTCGCCGAGGAGGCCCTGACGCCATGACCCGATCGGTCTTCTCCGACGCGATCCTGCCCCTGCCGCGGCTCCTGGTGGAGCCGGTGGTGCGCGCCGCCCTGCTGGAGGATCTCGGCCGGGCCGGCGACATCACAACCGACGCCATCGTGCCCCCCGGCGAGCGGATGCGCGGCGTGATCGCCTCCCGCCAGGACGGCGTGATCTCCGGCACCGATGCCGCCGCCATCGCGTTCGCGCTGGTCGATCCGGCCGTCACCGTCACGGTCGAGCGCGGCGACGGGGCCCGCGTCGCACCGGGCGACGTGGTGCTGCACCTCGAGGGGCCGGCCCGCGCCATCCTCACCGCCGAGCGCGTCGCCCTGAACCTGCTCTGCCGGATGTCGGGCGTCGCCACGGCCACCCACGGCCTCGTCGAGGCGGCCCGCCCGCACGGCAAGGCCTCGATCGTCTGCACCCGCAAGACCACGCCGGGCCTGCGCGCCCTGGAGAAGCACGCCGTGCGCGCGGGTGGGGGGTCGAACCACCGCTTCGGCCTCGACGATGCCGTGCTGATCAAGGACAACCACGTGGCGGTGGCGGGCGGCATCGTGCCGGCCATCGAGCGCGCCCGCGCCCGGGCCGGCCATCTCGTGAAGATCGAGTGCGAGGTCGACAGCCTGGAGCAACTGGAGGAGGCCCTTTCGGTCGGGGTCGACGCGGTGCTCCTCGACAATATGGGGCCCGACCAGCTCACCCGCGCGGTGGCGATGATCGACGGACGCGCGCTCTCCGAGGCGTCGGGCCGGATCACCCGCGAGACGGTGGGGGCGGTCGCGGCCTCGGGCGTCGACCTGATCTCCTGCGGCTGGATCACCCACTCGGCGGCGATCATCGACCTGGGCCTCGACGCGGCCTGAATGGGCGACCTCCGGGGCGCAACGGAGATCCGCCGTCGGGCAGGGCTCGAAGATCATCACGTTCGGGTGACAAGTCTTCGTCATCAGCGCGGCTGAGACACCCGAAGTCTATCGCCGCGCGACCGACTCGCTAAGGTTTCGCCCAACCGCGACGCCATCGACCGGACGTGACCGTGAGCCAAGCCCTGCCCTCCGCGGCTGCCCCGGCGGTCGATCTTCCGGCGGCGCCGGTGGCGCGCAAACCCGGTGCCGTCCGACATGGGCCCGGCGCCGCGCTGATGCTGGGCGCGCTGGGCGTCGTGTACGGCGACATCGGCACGAGCCCGCTCTACGCGTTCAAGGAGGCCGTGAAGGCGGCGACCGCCGGCGGGGCGTCGGTGCCGGCGGCGGCCACGGGGGCGGTGTCGCTGATCCTGTGGTCGCTGATCCTGATCGTGTCGCTGAAATACGCGGTGCTGATCCTGCGCGCCGACAACCGCGGCGAGGGCGGCATCGTCGCCATGCTGGCGCTGCTCGGCGCCCGGCAGGCCCGGCCGGGCACGGGGAAGGCGCTGCTTCTGGTGGTCGGTCTGGTGGGGGCGGCGCTGCTCTACGGCGACGGCGCGATCACCCCGGCGATCTCGGTCCTCTCGGCGATCGAGGGCGTGAAGGTCGATGCGCCGGCGCTCGGCCCGTACGTGGTGCCGATCACGCTCGTCATCCTCGTCGGGCTGTTCCTGGTCCAGCACAAGGGCGTGGCCGCCATCGGCCGCGTGTTCGGGCCCGTGATGCTCGTCTGGTTCCTGGTGCTGGGGCTGCTCGGGATCGCCGGCATCATCGCCAAGCCCGAGATCCTGGCGGCGGCCAACCCGTTGCGGGCGGTGGACTTCCT